>CBDULE010000016.1:0-17279 GCA_965367995.1 uncultured archaeon
TAATGATACGGCGACCACCGAGATCTACACCGTCTAATTCGTCGGCAGCGTCAGATGTGTATAAGAGACAGTAAATTCTCCATTCAGTATTATGTTTCAAAACATCAGGTTTTGCCCATTCTGGAGTGAAATCATCAAGCTGATTTGGTATAATAACAATCGTAGCCAAGTCAAGAGATTTATGAAGAGATAGTGGGACAGTAAAAACCCTTTTAAGGTCAATTTCATTTTCTACTTTTATAGGTCTCTCCCCTCCCTTAACCTCTTTAGCAATCCTTAAAATCTTGTCGGCAGCTCTTTTTAATACATAATCAACTACAGAATATGCTACGTCTAATGGGTGATATTTTTTGAGTAGATCCTCAGAAAAAGCATTCTCATGAACATGAATATGTATTCCTCTACCAGACCATTTAAGGTAAACAGATTTGATAACACCTTCTCTTTCTAGCACATCAAGAATTACTCTCGCGACTTCGACGACTTTCTCCCAGTATTCTAGGGAACCATCAATATCCCATATTGGAGTACATCTCACAATATTCTCAGCTCTTTCAACATCATCCTTGCTAAATAATTTCGAGTAAATGTTAACAGAAGCATATATCGTTCTTGGACCTAGTGACTTAAATCTTGCTAGAAGTATATCTATCTCTTTCTCATTTCTTATCTGTAATGGTTCTCCTTTTCGACTCCAATACCTAATGAAATAATCTGCAACACCACTTGTAGCATATAATGCAATCCATCGATTTTTAGAATAATCAGCTATTTCCTTTCTCACAAGGGGATTCTGATAGTATCGATATATCTCCCTCATTTCCATTGATTTTTACCTTTATAAGCTAAATAATAATGACCATATTTCAATAATGTTGGCGCTCATAAATATAAATCCAGAGGCTACGCAGAGAACATCAATAGTTTGAGGATGGAAGATGGGTGAATATATTCCTGTTGTTGATGAGAAAGGGAAAATTAGAGAATTCGTTAATTTAGGTGCTGATTTCGTATATTATAGCGATGGTGCGTCTGAGAAAATCTTTTTCTGGGATTTGGACAAGGGGGTTCTGATTAATGATTTAATAAAGGATTCTAAAATCATCCTTCCAGACGCGGATATTATCGTAATTGATAAGCTATTAGATAAAACAAAAAATATCATAGCATACACTTTTAGCACGCTGGACGATATCGTTAAAATTATAGCTAAAAATCTGAGAGAAAAACTAAAAGGAAAGAAAGTTCTACATTCTTTCAGCGGAGGCAAAGATAGTATTGCATCACTTTATTTGCTTCTTAAATTACAGAGCGAAATATCATTCAAATTAGATGCAGTTTATGTTCATGTTCCTTACCTTGAATCTTTGGACACTCATAGATTCCTAGACGATGTGGAAAAGCGACTTGGAATAGAAATTAAGAGGCTTGAAGCAGATAGAAAGATAATGCTTTATAGTTTTAAGAAATACGGAATGCCTTTCAGAGGGTTCAGATGGTGCACTTACTTAAAGGTTAAAGCTATTAGAAAGGTCAAAAAGGAAGGGAGATACGATTATGAGGTTAAGGGGGATAGAAGCGGAGAAAGTTATAAAAGATTCAAGACTTTGCTTGAATACGCAAAGCAAAGGATGTTTATTAGTGGAAAACAGTTTAAGCCGATATTCTTCATGACGCTTTTAGATGTGGTAAGAATTAATAGAGAATTGGATTTAGTACATCCCCATTATCTAAAAGGATGTCCTCGGATAGCTTGTGAGTTTTGCCCATATAAGAACCTCTTTGAGTTCTCCGTTACTGATAAAAACGTTGAAGATATCGGATTCATTGAGAATATGATTAAAGAGACTTACAAGAGAGGCTATGATATTCCGTTCGAGGATTACATTAATCGCCACATGTGGAGGTTTCATCCCAACTTAGCAAAGTCTTTTTACTCGCTTAGTAAGATATTAAGAGACGAAAATCTTGAAACAATTTCTATTCAAAAAGTTGTAAATGATTTCTCTAGTATATGGATAAATCCTCTCCCAAAGCTTAAAGTGATTAATTTCGACAAAATTTTTGAGGAGCTCATGAATCTATCAAAAATTGAAAAGTTTGGTGTATTTGAGCTTTAGGAACCTATCTATCTTGGTAAATGCGATTAAATAAAAGTTCCATTAATACTGGTATTAGTGATATTCTTCGAACTAGATTTTAAAGTAATTTTAAACTTCTCAGCTAAAAGCCATTTAAATAGCTTCCTCAAATTTTTATAGGAGTTGTTCATTATCAAAAACTTAAAGACTGAGTTTCAATTATCCAGGTAATGGTGAAAGATTTGGCAAGAGAGCCTTTTAAAGTTTACACAATTGAAGTTAGAGGCCAAAGAATACAGGCTGATGAAACAGTACTTGAGGTTCTCGGAATAAGATATCCATCAGAAATTTATACTAGGCAGAGTCTTAGAACGCTAAAAACGCATTTTAAAAACTTCCTAATCGTCGATTATGATCTTAAAAGCATTACACTAGGATTTGAATTTGAACCATCATCACTCATTTCTATGATTAATTGGCAGGTAGGAACTTTTGTTGAGAGGAAATATGAGAATATCTTAACTTTAAGGTTTAATTCGCTTTCTAATCTGAGAGACGCATATTATGTGATTGAGGAAACATTTTCAAAGCTTGAGGAATATCTTCTCATTGCTCTTGTAAAAGGAAATTTCTTCTTCTTTGGCAACTCGATTGTAAAAATTGAGAAGGGAAAAATAAGCTTTATGAGAAACCCATTATACAAAGTACTATCCTACATTACATTTAAGAAGAGAGAGAATTATAATGAGGTTTCTTCTCCAATTATAAGAGCAATGGATATTATGAGCCCAGAGAGGTTCTCAAGACAACATCGTTTCTTTGAGAAGAACGTTTTTTACGGGATTTTACTCATGAAGATTTATGCGAATAGAGCCATATTAGGTCACCATGTATCGACAGAGATGCTAGTAACGTTTAGAAACGTAACTCCAGAGAAGTTAAAGAAAGTTCTTAAAATATTTGAGCATTATAAGGCGAGATTTGATGGGATAAGTGAAGAGAATAGCTATTATGTCTTCTCGGATATCATAAAAGATCTCAAAGGAGTTCTTTATCCAAAACAAGAGATAGAAAGGTTAATTGAGGAAGCTCGAGAGATTATAAAAATACTCAGAGAAAAAAGTGGAAGAGCTTAGTACGAGACTATTCCTCCATGCTCGCCTTCACTTTCTTCGGGCTTTAAGCTTACTGTTTGCATAAAAGGTGCCAATTTTGTAGCACCTTCTCTAATTTCTCTAATTCCCATCGATTCTAAAAATAGACCCATTAGGAACATGATGAAAGCTATATTAGCAAACTCACCTGCTAAGAGTATCCCGAACATGATATCAAGGACTCCAGATATTAAGAATAAAACCCCTGACCATTCCAATTTAGATGCTCCAGATTTAATTTTATTTATAGCTTTTGTCATCTCATACTCTGCTTGAACAACTATTCCTATTGGATATCCTTTTGGAAGAGATTCTCTTATTCTTCGAGAATATCTTACCGAATCAACACCGAAGAATACAAAAGCAAGGCCCACGAATATTGCGGATAATCTATTATAAGTCATAATCGTTGAAAAATGTTTCTGAACCATGTCCATATAATTATTCATCATTTCTGGCGTGAGAAGTACAAATTTCTGTAATATCTCCTGATAAAGAAGTTTAACATTGTAAAGTTCATAAGCCATAAAACCGTCAAACACGCTACTAATTCCGAACATTATTCCTCCTAATTTATTGAGATTTGAAGGTCTTTCTGCAAGAATTATCGAAAGAAAAATCATAACGCCGAGTATTCCGCCGAGGATAACGCTAATTATTTGATAGTTCATGAATGTTATTATCTCTTCAAGCGCAGATCTTAATTTATATGTATCCTGGAGCGCTTCTATTTTTCCGCTCATCGAATATAGAAATGACGAAAAAAGAAGGAGAATAATCCACAGCGGAAATATTAAGCTGGATAGTTTTTTAGCAAATTTCTCTCTTTCTTCAAGTTTCTCGGATTCCTCAATTATCTCTCTTAGCATCTCTTTCACTTTACTTCTATCATTTATCTAACATTTTTAACTCCTTCTAACGTTATAAGGTTATGCTAAGGATAAATGGTGATTCTTATGAGTAAATTGAAAGCGATTCTAATCATCACGCTGCTAATACTGCCTATGGGCTTCATTGACAAGCCCAATAATTACAAAATTTCAAGCGATAAAGAGAACTTTGAGAGTAGTTCTGCAAGGGAATCTATTAGGCTAATAAAGCCATCACTAGAAGTTAAAAAACTGGAAGATAGAATATTCTCTCTCAAGATCCCTGTTGATTTGAGAGGTTATAAGATATTTACTGATAATGGTAGAATAATTCCATTCTATGAAGGAGGAGAGCTAGAAGTCGCTCCAGGAAGACCTATAATTCCGACATTTGTGTTCGTAAGAAGGATACCAATTGACGCTAAAATAATTGATGTTAAGCTTGACAATTTTAGTTACGTAAGCGAAAGAATTAACAAAGAGTTTGTCATATCTCCTAATCCATTAGCAATAGGATACAATGTTTCATATTCTACATCTATTAGCATCAGTAATTATCCTTCAAAATGGATAGAATATGAGATAAAATATGGTCTAGACCCAGAAAGTCTTGAGAGAGTTAAATTCCTAATTATAAGATTTTATCCAGTTAGAATTATCGATAGAAGTACTTTATTAAGAGCTACAAATGCCATAATTTCCATTTCATTCGCAAGATCCAATTTGAGTTTGAGAGCATCTCAAACAGAATCATCTGCGGAGCTCCTTATAATAACTAATAGAACATTATATCCGTATGCATTAGAACTTGCTAAGATGAAAAATGAATCTGGGATACCAACAATAGTTCGCCTCGTAGAAGACATTTATGCGAAGTATTCTGGAAGAGATAATGCAGAAAAAATAAGGTTCGCTATTAATGATACCGTGAATTCCTATGGAATAAAATATCTTCTGATATTCGGCGATAGCGATGTTGTTCCGGTTAGATATGTTTATGTCCCCGATGGAGCTTTTGATGACCAACCAGAAATTGATGGGAAATTCGTTGAGACAGATTTGTACTACGCCGATCTTCAATACACATGGGATGATAATAACGACGGCCTCTGGGGAGATTTAAAACATGATAGAGTAGATGGAATACCTGACATCTTCATAGGAAGAATACCAGCAAGTACTCCAGAAGAAGCAGAAGCATATCTTAAAAAACTTAAAGAATATAAGCCAGTTGAGGGCTGGTGGAATAGAGCTCTTTTAATCGGTACTGATACCTTCATGAGATTTACACCAGAAGGTGAATATCTCTCAGAGAACATTAGTAAATATATCTTTAGCAACTTTACAACAGTAAAACTTTACGAAACCGGAGAAAATATATCACTTCTAAGCTTACTTCATCATTTCTCGCTCGGTTATGGATTCATTAATTATGCTGGCCACGGAGATAACCACTTGCTTTATATTACATTAAGTCAATCTTTTACAAGCGTTCATGCTGAGAGTCTCAATAATGCTCCTAGATTTCCTGTTGTCTTTACAATGGCTTGTTCCTCAGGCAGATTTGGTGATATTGATGGATTCGGCGAAAGACTTGTTTTAAATCCGAATGGTGGTGCCATAGCTTATGTTGGTTCCTCAAGAATTGCATGGGGTTATATAAGCAAATATGTAACCATCGGTCTAGCTGGAGGAATGAATGTTCTTTTCGTAAAATCGCTGTTTTCTCCTCTAAGAGACCGATTAGGAAGAGTATGGGGTAACATGATTACACAATACGTTTTGAAGCATGATTTCAGAAGAGAAGAGCTTGGTTACGGTTACATAGAATGGAAAACCATCGTGGAGTATAATTTATTAGGAGATCCAACACTTTCATTTAAAGCGAAGGTTTATGAAAATGAAACTACGATATCTGGCAACTTTGACAATCTTGTTATAGAAAATGCATATTCAAAGTTAAGCGGAGATGTTTCAGCGAGCAACATAACAATAGTTAACTCAACAATCGATTTAAGCGGCTTCAACATAACCGCCTTTGCAAATATATCAATCATTAACTCAACAATAATTGGAGAGGGATACATAATTCTATCAAATAACGCTAATGCCTCTTTAACATCATCTGATTTATCGTCTCCAATTAAAATGTCAGAAAACTCAAATGTAACTGCTAGAAATTCTGCCTTTTCAATCATTTCATCTAGCTCAAATATCCATCTTAAGCTGATAAATAGTAGTGTTAAGGTGGATTATGAATTAAGCTCTGGAAGCTATGTTTTAGATGCGGAGGATGGATTCTTTGATTCAAAGACTTTCTCATTAGTCGATGCAGCGCTGGATGATAGCTTTATTTCATGGAGAATTAGTGCAATAAATGCTAATGTAAATCTATCTAATAGCATAACTGAACTCACTTTATTCAATTCAACAGCTAATATTGATAGATTAAATATCGCTATTGTAAGAATCCTTAATGGATCAAAACTTACGGCTGAAAACTCAAGGATTGGAGTTCTCTTCATAGAGCTTCAAAACTATAACAACATAACAATAAACCCAGGAAACATAACTTGTTCATTTCCAGGAGCCGATTTGAGCAACGTCACTGTAGAATTCGTTTCAATCAGAGCTATAGCTGGTGTGGATATTTCATCATCAAAAATTTTGAACTTAATAGTTGATGGAAAAACACATATAAGGAATTCTAATATTGCGAGAATTATAGCAAATAATGATGTTGATATAGTAGATTCTGAAGCCTTCTTCATAGGGATCCATAACGGAAAAGCAAACCTAATTTCTGTGAATGTAACTCATGTCTTAGCTGAGAACTCGCATGTTACTTTCAATCGCTCTGACATATATACAGCATATTTCTTAACAAAATCAAACGTTATTATCTACAATTCTACAATGTTTCATGCAGATTTTCGCTTTGATTCTTATGTTGAAATTCAGTATTCCGACATCTATGAGATAGTTACGTTTGAAAATTCCAGAACCTTACTTAAAAACTCATCAGTATTAATGTTAACGATGTACAATTCATCACAAGCTGAATTGATAGGAAGCTCAATTAGCTATTTACTAAGACAGTATGATGAAACATATGTAACTCTAAAGGAGAATTCAACTGCTACTCCCCAACTAACATTTAAAAATGTTAATGTAACAATAAGAGATCTACCTGTAGGCTTCATATCAAGCCAAACATTTAAGTTTGAGAGCTTTAATTGGGCCCTTAAAGTTGAAAATTCTGTCATAGAATTCTGGGATATAAATGCTTATGGAGCATCTCTAACAATAGAGAACGCCTATATTTACTGGATATTAGCTTACTACAACTCTATTATTAACATCAAAAGTTCTGTTGTTTATGTTATTAAGGCGACTCATGATTCAAAGATTTACGCCGAAAATATATTAAATCTGGTTACTTTCGCGTCATCCAATGCATGCGTAGAAATTAAGGATAGCATGATAGTTTTGCAATTAGCGTTCCTTGAATCATCAGAAGGATTTCTTTCTAATATTGTATTTGGCGAAATTTTAGCTATGGGAAATGCTAAGGTTAAAGTATCCAAATCAATCGGTAATGATATCGCTGTTCTCGAAAATAGCGAAGTAACAGTAGATGATACGAAATCCCAGCTTTGGATTTATGTAGAAGATACAGATTTATCAGATATAACAATATCACTAAGGAATGGATTTATAAATTCATGGAGCTTAAGTGATTTATCACAAAAATTCCCAATGAAGATTAGTGTGAAAAATTCTCTTATATCATGGTTATTATTATTCTGGAACAGCTCAACAAGAGTCTCGAATTCAGAAGTTAACTTATTAGCATTTCTGCAGTGTGATAAGCCTATCATTGTTACAGATACGGTCGTAGCGGATTTAGCTTACTTTTATGATGTAAATGCGTCTGTAGAAAATGTAACCTTTTCTAATATAACTACAGTTATTAATACAACATTTTTAGGTGAGAAGAGTAAATTCTTTGTATTCTTTATGTGGAACTCTAGTATTCGTATTAAAAGCTCATTCCTTGCTCCAGGAATCGTATTAGAAGATTCGAACGGAGTACTTAAGAACTTTAGACCTTATAGAGGAGACTTCAAAATTGGAGATTATTTCTCAATAGATACCAGAGAATTAGACTTTGAGATACTGAACTCCTCAATTATCGGTCTTATCTTTAACCTATTTGGAAGAGCCAATCTGACTGTCGAAAATTCAGCTTTCGATGGTATTGTTCTTTTCGAAAATTCAAGTACTACTGTAAAGGATTCCGTGCTAGGAGCAATATATTCTTTCAATTATTCTAGAACCATTGTTAAAAATTCATCAATAGATGAAATATGGTTTTACATAAAGAGATATCATGGTTCACTAACTAAATTTGCAAAGGATATTAGTTATCTTCATCTAAATTATGGAAGTTCTGAGATCGAACTAATAAACTCTAATGTTTCGAAGTGGAGCGTTACAGCTTTCTCATCAACCTTAAGAATTTCTAATAGTCTTAATTCACTTGAAATAATAAGTTCTAATGTTATTTTAGAGAACTCAAGCATAAGCAAATTGTCTGTTACAGAAAGCCAAATTGAGATTCTTAAATCAAAGGTTTCTAGCTTGACTTTGAGTTATTACTCAAAAGCAACTATAACTAATTCATCAATTTCATTCTTGCGTTACGATAGTTCCATAAAAGCCGAAATTGAACAATCTAACATCGGATTATATCTCAGATTACTAAACGTTCATGGAAAAATTGTTCTAGGACCGGTTAATAGGTTTAATGGTTCAATGAAGATTATTCCTGCTGATATCACATTCAAAGAAGTCAATATAACTAATTTCTTCTTATATGTAGGAGGGTTTTCATATCTTAGCATAGAATATTCAAAAATTCATATAGTATCCATATCCGGCAAATCAACAGTCATGATTAGTTCATCTACTATAGATTCCTTAACCATTAATGACCAAAGCATAGTATCTATAATGGATTCTGAAATTGGGCTTGAGTTATTATTTAGGGATGTATACTCATCGGATGAAATAAAAGTTCCTAGCGGAGATATTTTCTCAGAATATCAGATTAGCATTCCATTCCAATGGAGCATTAAGTTTTCCTCTTCAACAGTAGATTGGATAAATATAACCATACTAGGTTCAAATAAGTTTGCACTCTCATCCAAAATACTTTACTTGATAGTATTTGGCGGCGATGTTAAATTAGAAGATTCTAGAGTTGGCTTGGCATCTTTCTACTTCTCGAAATTAACAATTAAAGATTGTGGAATTGGATATGCGCTCTTTGAAGGAGCTTCAGTTGAAATTAGTTCCACAAATTTGGGCATTGTTAAAATGGTATTAGGTTCTTTTGTATACTCAGAAGAAAAAATGAGAAAAGTGACATTTGATGAAATTTTAGATTTAGAGAACGGAAATACATTAATACTCTTGGATTCATTAATAACCGACTATTCATATGTACTCCTGTTTAACTCAACTTTGATAGCAAATAATTCAAGATTAGGAATTTTGGAAGCCAGAGATTCTTCTTATGCTTTATTAATAAACTCAACACTAGAAATGGTTCCATATGTAGAAGCATTCGCTGTTATTGAGATCTACTGGTACTTAACTATCAAAGTTACTAAGGACTTTATGCCAGCAAACTCAGCAAATGTAACGATATATAGGAATAGTACAGCAGTAGCAAAAGGCTTTACAAATAAAGATGGTAAAATATCTTTCTTGCTCCCTCAAGCCAAAATAACAGCTGATAAGAGACTAGATCTAGGAAAATATAAAGTAATTGCTGAAGCAAACGGGTTAAAGGGAGAAAAAGAAGTTTATCTATATAATACATTAACAGTAGAAATCTTTCTAATATCTCCTTGGTTGCTTATTCTAATAGTATTGACCATAGCAGCTATCATCATCTTTGTATTTCAGGAGATTCAAAAAAGAAAATCGAGAAGGAAGGCAGAGTACGAATATCAATCAGCGAACTTCTAAAAATCATTCTTTATTTTTTGGAATTGTTTTATAAACGCCTATAATTAAAATAATATTAACATGGATACTAATTTTTCAATATATTTTTAGTTTTGAGTACCTCTGATTATTCCATATGATTTAAATTTTTCACACATATCTTTTTAGGACTCATAGGTAGTAGAGTAAGGAGGTGAAAAAATAATGGTAAAGATAGCCTTCCTAGGAGGGGCAAGGAAAGTTGGAGCTTCAGCAGTACTAATAGACACTGGAGAGCATAGAATACTATTGGATTATGGAAGCTCTCCTGGAAAGGAGCCCGATTTCCCATTAAAGATTGATCCAGAATATGTGGATGTCGTTATACTGTCTCATGCGCATATTGACCATAGCGGAGCTATACCAATGTTATATAAGAAAGCAAAAAGACCAGTATTAGTGACAACACCAGTGACCTTAGAGTTGGCTGATTTATTAATTAATGACATGATAAAACTTAATGGTCCAAAGCTACCATTCAATAGGATTCATGTTCAAAGGATGCTTGAATCAGCTTTATTAGTCAACTATGAGCAGAAAATTGAGTTATTCGACGGTATACGTGTTACTCTTCATAATGCTGGACATATTCCAGGAAGCGCTTCAATAGAGCTTGAAGTTGATGGAAAAAAGATTTGGTATACTGGAGACATAAACACAATAGACACTAGATTACTTAGGAAAGCAGATATAATAACCGACGCTGATATTATCATAATGGAAAGCACATATTCTTACAAGAATCATCCAGATAGAAAGAAAGAAGAGAGGAGACTAATAGAAAGAGTAAAAGAAATTGTCGAAGCTGGCGGAGTGGCTTTAATACCCGCTTTTGCCGTAGGTAGGGCACAAGAGGTAATTAGTATTCTCTACGCATACAAATTTGGCTATAATACAGCATTAGATGGAATGGCACAAACGGCTACAAATATCATGTTATCATATCCAGAATATCTAAGAGATTGGCATGAACTTAAACAGAGTGCATTAAAGGTTAAGTGGATGAGGAAAAAGAGTGAGAGAAAGAAAATGGTTAGGAGACCATCAGCTGTAGTATCTCCAGCAGGTATGCTTTCAGGAGGGTGGTCAGAATGGTACATTAGACAAGTTTATAAGAATGAGAAAAATGCTATATTCTTTGTATCATATCAGGTTCCTGGAACTCCTGGATATTATGCTCTAAATGAGAGAAAGATCAGGATTAATGGCAAGGAGAGAAAAATTAAAGCTCAAGTTGATAACTTTGAGCTTTCATCTCACACGGATAGGAACGGCCTCTTTAACATATTGAGGGAACAAGAAAAAGCTGAGCATGTATTCGTAGTTCACGGAGAAGAAGGGTACGCAGTATCATTTGCAGAGGAGCTAAAAGAGCTATTTGACTTCAAGGTCTATGCCCCTCAGGTTGGAGAGGTATATGAGGTTTAGCTAAATGGCATTTTTTAATCCAACGATAATCCTTCTCCTCTCAGCGCTTCCCGTAATAATTGGTTTCTTATTGATTCTCCTAAGGGATTATCTAATTGAGAGAAAGCTTAAGAGAAACAAAGATGAATATCTTAAGATTCTCCTAGGAGCGATTCTTGACCTAAAGATCTCTGATGGAAAAATCTCAGAGGAAAATCTCCAATCAATGCTTAAGGCGCTAGAAAAACTTCCAAAACATAGGCTTATTAAAAATACAATTAAGATGATCAAGAAATATCCATTAGGAATCGAGGATGCTTTTGAACTCAAGTTTAAATATACTCTTCCAATCCTACTACAGTATTTTGCAGTAATGACCTTAATAGAGCCTAGCATAGGAAGCATCGTCCAAAGGAATTTTAACAGATTTCGCCATGATTTAGATTTAGATTCCTTTATCAACAACGTTATTGGAGAAATCATGGTTTTGCTTTCTGCTTAGTAATATTTTTAGTTAAGATTATAATCTTCTTTTCGTCAATAAATAATCTTAAAACCCTTACTTTAAATTCTATTTAGTGATGCTTTATGATGAGGAAAGCACTACCGATATTATTCTTTCTAGCAATACTCATAATCCCAGTAGGTAACATAAATACCACTATTACTATTCAGGAAAATAGCAGATATAAGGAAAAATCCGTTGTTCTTGAGGGAGATATAATCGTTGAATCTGGTGAGATAGAGCACCTTTCTAATTTAGATGTAATCTTGGCTGGTAAAATTGTAGTTTACTCTAAGGGCACATTGATAATAGAGAACTCAATTATAAAGTTTGACCTTGATTATGATGGCCAATATTATATAAGGGTCGAGAAAGGAGGGAGTCTAGAAATAATTAACTCAACGATTACTTCTAACGATCCTAGGTATAAGTATTATATCATAGTACTTGAGAATTCTACGGTAAGGATAGAGGATTCTACTTTTTCTAATATGGGTTATTCTGACGATTATCCAGGCTTAACTATATTCGCGGATAATGCTTTGATTAAGGACTCAACCTTTTTAGTTAATTATGTAGGAGTAGTAATCAAAGATAGTCATAATGTTACGATTCTAAACTCAACGTTTACAGAAAACTGGGATGGGATAAGAATTGATAAAGCATCGAACATAACTATTGAAAACTCATATTTCTATGGCGGACAAGTTGGAATAAGAGCTACAAGCTCGACGAATTTAACAATTAAGGGTTCTCGCTTTGGTAATGTTGCATCGTATGGTGCTGTCATAACTGGTTCTGCGGATGTTAGAATTTTAGATAATTACGCTGAAAATTGTGGTTTTGGATTCTATATTAGCGATTCTAAGGATGTTAATATATCTCGAAATACTATATTAGATAGTTCTGAGCAAGGATTATATCTTCTGAGGGTTACCAACCTTAATATTTCTGAAAATAATATTGCATCCAGTGGAAAATATGGATTGTATATGGAAGAAGTAATTAACACAATTGTCGAGAAAAATAATTTAACAGAGGATATGATCTGGATTAATGGTGACAATGATACTTATGAGACGATTATTATAAAAGAAGATAACCTAGTCAATAGTTTTCCGGTCTTATATTTATTTGGAAATAGCTCAATTGAATTCCTTCATATTAAGCATTATGGTCAAATAATTCTCATATACTCTACAAACATAACTTTCAATCGAACATTTGTAGATTCCCTATTAATCTCAGACTCAAGTGATATTCTCATATATAGAGTGACTTCTAGTGGGAATATTGACTCTGGAATCTTAGTTTATAATTCAGAGATAATAAGAATAATTGGATATAGAATTAGTGATGCTGATACTGGTATTGGAGTAGAATATTCTAATGATGTCTTCATAACCGATTGTGATATACAGAATGGAGGAATTTATCTATTCAGAAGTAATAAAATTTCAGTCTCAAGTTGCTACTTTGCTTATAATGAGTATGGAATTTTTGCTTCCTTTGTAGATAACTTAAACATCTCACTAAATACCTTCTACCGTAATTATTGTGGCGTTGGCTTAGGCACTGGAGTAACTAATGCGTTAATCTATATGAACAATTTCCTATATAACAGCAAGCAAGCTTATGATGAGGGCTCTGCTATCTGGGATAATGGAATAATTGGAAACTTTTGGAGTGATTATGCCGGCCCCGATAGAAATTTTGATTCAATTGGTGATAGGCCGTATCAAATTGACAGTAATTCTTTCGATAGATATCCATCATTCATTCCATTGCCAAAATATAGTTACGATACGAAACCACCAAACGTTGAAAGAATTTACTTATCCACAGAGAGACCTCAGGCAAATCAAAAATTCGAAGTTTTTGTAGAAGCTTCTGATGATGTTGGAATCGCAAATGTCATTCTATATGTAACCTATGATAATACGACCGAATATTATAGGATGCTACCGGATGGTGAGAGATTTAAAACTGAAATAGGTCCTTATCCTTATAATACTAATCTCACTCTCAAAGCTGTTGTTTATGATTTAGCTGGGAATTCAGAAGAATCCTCAAATATTACTTTTGCAATCCTTGATACCATACCTCCAACGATAATAAATCTAAGTTGGAGTCCAGAAAAACCAAATACAACTGATGTAATAGAGATAAGCGCCGTTATTGAAGAGGAGCAGACGAAAATCAAGGCTGTCTACCTTTATTACACGATTAATAATGGAATTACCTGGATAAAAATCCCAATGGGAACAACGGATGGTCGTAGATATATAGCTAGGATAGGGCCATTTAATAAGCCAGTCAGCTTGTTGTTTTATATAGAAGCAACGGATGAGGCGGGAAATTCCATATCATCTCAGATAATTACCATAATCATAGGAGAGCCCATAAAACTGATTTCAGCTTATAAGGAAAATCTCATTATATTGTCTTCTCTGGCGGTATTAGGTATATCAATTATAGTAACTTTATACTCGTTCAGAAGGGTCATACTAAAAAGGTTAAAGAAAATCAGGATTAAGAGAAAAAGGAAGAAGAAAAGTTAGAATCCAAAAATTTAAGATTTTTGTGAGAGCGGTTGCATCATGAGAGTTAATCCCATCAACAGACTTGAAATATTGAGGAAAACTAAAATTGGTCAGTTTTCATTTGAATATGAAGCATTTCCAGGAAGGTTTGAAGAAGAGATAAGATTTAATGTTTATCTAGTAGATGAATTTGGAAACCGCTCTAATTTACCTTTATTTTCTGGATACTTCTTCGGGGGAAGGGATTATTACTCTCCTTGGATCGATACTCAATACAATGATAAGTTAAAAGTTGGCAATAAGGATCTCGATTTAATGGATACTGAACTAGAAAGAGCATTATTCGTGGAATTTGGCTCACTCTTACCCAAAGGTGGGACGCTTTATGTTGTATATACTAATCTAAGGGATGTCATGTTTGAGCTTTCTAAAGGTGTTCCTCCAGTTGTAACTAGAATAGGATATGCTATGCTGCAAGCAGGATTTACATCGTTTAAGGATTTATATTACTTGGACGGAGAGTTCGAAGGAGGTCCAAAACTTCAGGGCGTAAAGCCATCCACGGTTGAAGAAGAATTAAAGCAACTTAGAGATCTATTAAACGAAGTTAGGGATTTTCTTAGGGTAACTTTTCCATGGCCAAGAACGAAAGAGAGGGCTGAAGAAGTCGAATATTATTTGATTAGAAGAATCGGATCCATCATTAGAACAAGTGGGTTATTGAAGAAATAGACCTTCTGTATGCATTGATGAACATCAGATCATAAATTTTCATAAATTCACAGCATGATATTTATATTCTATTTTGTCTATATCTAAATGTATATACATAGTAATACCAAGGTGATTAATATTGACAACCATGATTTCTGTAAGAGTTCCAAAAAAGATTAGAGATGAGGCTAAGCGGTTGGGTATAAACATATCTGAAGTCGTTAGAAAAGCGTTAGAAGAGGAAATAAGAAAAGCTAAAATGAGAGAACTCAAAGAGCTGGGAATGATCGTTGAAAAAATTATAGAAAGGATAGGTAAGGAAAAAATGGTAATGTATGTGAGGGAATCTAAAGATGAAAGATAAGTATCTGTTCGATGCGAGTTCTCTTGTTTTAATAATAGGTAAAATACCTAATGAAAACATCCTAAAGGAGCCTGTAAGCTTACTTATCACACCTTTAACCCCATTTGAATACGGCAATGCATTTTGGAAGGCCTTCATAAGGAGAGAAATCACTTTAGAGGAATTCGAAAAAGCCTTGATGTTATTAGAGAAGCTAATCGATATTGGAATTCTTAATGTAGTAAAGGTCGAGAATTTCAATGAAATCGCTAAGATTTCAGCGAGAAGAAAAATTTCTTTCTATGATGCATCATACATTTTCTCAGCTAAGGAGGAGAATGCAACATTAGTAACTGAAGACAATGGGTTGAAGGAAACATGCCTAGCCGAGAGAGTCGATGTTATAGATAGCCAAACGTTTCTCAGGAGGCTTAAAATAGTTCGCTCAAATAAATGATAAATTACAGTTATGTAAAATCGTTTTTGTTGTAAAGAACTTTTATTGAGCAAAAGAGATTCCTATAGCCTTAATACTTTCTCTGATATTAAAACTTTCTCTAGAAGCTGTTATTATAGGCTATCTTTTGAACTTAGATATCGTTTTTTAATATAGAGTTTAATTATTTTTGGATTAGTAGAGCAAAAGTTTTGTTATTAGATATATCATGTGGCATCATCAGTGATTAATTCGATTCTAAAATTCCTCTCTGCAAACTTGACCATCATATCTAAATCAATTAATAATACGTCTTCTTCAGATTCAAACTCAAAGCCGCTTTTTGAAAATATTAAATAAACCTCTCTTCTTTCATTTCTTTTCCACTCAAATTCTTCCGCTTTTCTTACCAAATTTCGAAGCACTTCTCTTCTAACTCGTTTTTTTGTCCATTTGCACTCGCAAAAATAGACTATTTTCTCTTTCTCATTTATCGCTATAATATCGATTTCTTTATCCTTTCTCCACCACTTACCTATTTTATTAAACTCTATTTTTATCTTATCCAATACTAATCCGTTAAGTCGCTCCAAGAATTGTCTTGCAATATCTTCAAATTTCCGAGATATATAGGTATCCCTTTCCGATAATATTTGCCTAAGTACAGGTTTTGTCTTATCCAACTCTAACATTGTTTTATTTGGAAAAACATATTTGAACCAGAAGTGAATGAAATTATTCGTTATCCTATAGATTGATCTACCTTTGCTCTCTATAGGAGATATTCTCTCAACTAATTTCAATCTGTGTATAAGGACATTAAGATACTTTGATAGTTTTTCTACTCATAATAAAATAGATCTAATCTGGAATGAATAAATTTCTAACCTTTTTCAAAAATTTAGATACATAAGAACTATTTTTTGTGCTTCTATGCCCAAAAAAGAAATCATCTTCCTCTCTTAGAAGCAACCCTACACTAGCTGCAAAAGCAGGGTCAAAAATTCTTTCTTCTCGGGCTTCTGGGACAATATTTACAGGTATTCCTATGCCTGCTGGGAGTTTAAAAACTTGCTTTGCTAGATTTTCTAAACCCCCTATTCTAGAACCTGCCCCAACTAAAACAACCCCTGCTGGCAACTTCGCGCTTCTATCTATCTGTTGTAATTC
>CBDULE010000017.1:0-16833 GCA_965367995.1 uncultured archaeon
TTTTCAAGCAGAAGACGGCATACGAGATGTAGAGAGGTCTCGTGGGCTCGGAGATGTGTATAAGAGACAGGTGCGGGAGGTATATCGCAAAATAAAAACTGTTTTTAAGCAACATCAAATAGGATTAACGATAAATGATATAGCGGAGATATATGACTTATTGGAATATAATGATATTGTTGAGTGCGTAGGCTCTAAAGAAATGATGATAACAGAAAAACCTGAAGCTACTATTGCTCCTATAATAGACAATATTGAAGCTCCCACAATTCCAGAAATTCCTACGATACCGGACATCAGCAAAGGTGGGATGACACTAGAAACATTAGGTGGTTCGGTAGAGAGAGTTGAAATACTGAAGCAAGCTGTTATTGACATAAGAACTGATATGGAAGCCCTCAAAAAGGAGTTTGAATCCCTTTTTGAAGAGCTAGAGAAGGAAACATCTCAAACAATTCCTCAGATTGTAAATGCTAAAGGGAAAGAAATCCTTGAAGAGGCCATAAAAAGAGGCTCAAAGAAATTATTTGAAAAGCTTTTCCAGATGAACGAATATATAGAAGCAGCATTGACATCAACTATCGAAGGGGTTCCATTAGTATATATCTCGAAATATCAAAACGAAGTCATAACAGAAGGCATTCTCGCAACATGCCTCGCAGTAGTTTTAACAAAGAGCTTAGATCTTCCGAAAGATTTAAATAAGGGAAAGGTACAAGATATTACTATTTACACTACAAATAACATAATAATTCTAAAACCGTTCATGGAGGAATATTTTATCGCTTTCCTCGTAAGAAAAGATGCATTGCTTGGTCTAGTATTAAGAGATGTTGATTGGATCCTAAGCGAGCTTAAGAAGATTATCAGAGAAATTATCAATTCGATAGGTGTTAAATCATGAGCTACATAATCGAGAAGCCGAAGCTTCCGGACAAAATGCAAATGAGGTATGTTATAAATGAATTAAAGTCTATTCCGGTAAGCTTAGAGTTAGAGAAATCAAGTAGATTAGTTGAGGAATTATTAACTGATGCTAGAATAAAAGCGATGCTTAATGCAACAAATACGATGCTTGTTGGTTATCTTAAATATAATGATCACGGATGGTCTCATGCAGTAATTGTTGCAAGAAATGCTGTTAAGATACTTAAAATATTGCTTAAAAAAGGAATTCAACCCAGTATGGTTGCATATAAATTTGGAGATTTGGATGATTCATTTTTTATAACTCTTATTGCCTCTTTTCTTCATGATGTAGGAAATATGGTTCATAGATCCTTCCATTGGGGTCATTCTGTCCATATATCTTATGACTTGATATGGGATTACATAAACAGATATTACAAGGATGCTGATCTAAATAGGAAATGGGTTATCTTTGCTCATATTGCTAATGCAATATATTCACATGATGAAAGAGTCAAAGCGTTTACAATTGAGGCATCTGCCATAAAGGTTGGTGATGGTTGTGATATGGCCGCTGGAAGAAGTAGAAAGCCTTATACGGGTAAAGTGGATATACATTCTGTATCAGCATGGAGCATTACAGAGGTTGAGATCACAGAGGGTGATAAAAAACCATTAAAGATAAGAATTAACATGACTAATCCTGCTGGAATCTTTCAGGTTGAGGAAATACTTATGAAAAAAGTAGAAGCAAGCATTCTAGTTAATCAAATTGAGTATGATATTAGAGTGAACGATAAGCCTATTAAATTAGTTAGATCTCCCGTATAAACTCCTAACTAAGTCTGAAAGCTGGCCATTTTATAACCCTATATGCTTTAACTCCGAAATTCTTCCTAACGAAATCCTCTATTCCTCTCACTAGATTTCTCGCTCTTCTGGCTTTACTAATCGCCTCTTCTACAGTCCCTCTAGTTACTATCTCATAAACCCAAGCAAGCTTATCTCTTCCGCCTCTTAGTACTCTCCCAACTCTTTGTATGAACTCCCTAACTTGCTTAGAGCCTCCCGCTATAATTGCAACAGAAGCATCTCCAACGTCGAGACCCTCCTCTCCCTTCTTTACTAATACCAATGCTCTAATTCTTCCTTTTGCAAAATCTTCTCCGATTTTTTTCTCCTCATGTGGCGGAGTTTCTGCTGTAAGAACAGCAACAGGAATCAAATCCTTTATCTTCTCTGCTATATCCTTTGCAAATTTTATGCTTCCAGCAAATATGAACATCTTATCATTTTTATGCCTCTTCACAATTTCTCTGATAACTTCAAGCTTTGCTGGATTATCCCTTGCAATCTCAATGAGCTTGTTTAGAAGCATTCTTCTTTCCCTCTCACTAATTGCGCTATCTAGCTTCTTCTCCAGCTCTTTATACCTCTCCTTTATCTCCCATGGAAGATCGACAATAATTTTTCTTACAGCCATCGGAGCTAGGATTCCCATCATTACAAGGTCTTGATACTTTATCTCGTACACTATACCTCCCATGAGCTTGAATAATAAGATTTCATTCTTATCATATCTCTTTGGAGTTGCAGATAGAGCTAGTCTGTAAGGTGCTGCACTGTATAAAGCAACTTCCTTGAAAGTTTTTGCTGGGACATGATGAGATTCGTCACAAATTAAGAGCATAAATCTCTTTGCTAACTTTTCCTTGTTTCTAACTCCTGATTGATAAGTCGATACTGTAATATCTGCTATTTTACTCTCTCCACCTCCAAGAATCCCTATCTCGGATTGAGGGACACCAAGATATTTTGCAATTCTATTTCTCCACTGCCATAAGAGTATTTTATTAGGGACAAGAATGAGGGTAGGAACTTTAAGCAAGTCTATAATTCCCATTCCTATGAACGTTTTACCTCCCCCCGTTGGAATGACTATAACTCCCTTCTTGTTTTTCATCCATTCTTCTACAGCCTCTTTTTGATGTGGCAGAAAATCAAAATTTCTCCTTAGATTTATGTTAAGAGTCGACTTCACTTTAACTTTGTTCTCAAAGATGTAGCCATGCTTCGCTACTATATCTGGTATGAAAGCTAAGGCATAAGCTGGAAGAAATATCGTTATTCCATCCCGATCCTTACTGATACTATATACATTCTCTTTCTGAAGCACAAATTCTCCATTTTCGTCCTGAACATAGTACTCAATGATGCCTAAACTCTTAATCTCCTCTACCAGCTCCTTTTTTGCAAATAGAGGAATATTAACAGCTATATGAGTTGAGCCAGAAGAATAAACAACTACTTTCCTTTCCTCCTGCTTCTTAATTATCTTCTCAACGATTTGCATAAACTTATCTGGAAATCGTTTAGTCCTTAACATAAGAATATCGCTAGGAGAGAATCTCAGGAAGCCTAACTGGATTTTACCCAAACTAGAATCAACTTCCTCTATCTCAAGCTCTGTTTTAACTGTATCCGCAATTTCTTTGTAATTGTAATCTTTTACAGCTATTAGGACATTTCCCTCCTTCATAAGATAATCTGGAGAAGTCTTTAAAGCTTCATCAAGATATGAATCGAGCTTTCTGATAAAATCACCTGATATGTCTATTTTTAAGAGATTAGATATGAGTTCTGATTTAAAAGCAAAACCTCTCCAATCAATTCTAAGCCCATCCTCATACTTCATAGAAAACTTTCTTAGAACATCGTTAAACCTAAAGAGAAGCTTTATATCCATGTCCTCAGTAGTTATCCAGGAGTCTCCAATGTAAACCTTTATTTTGACCATAAAAGAGCACCAAGAATAATGAATTACTATACTCTTTATTCGAAGTTAATCACCTATATTAGTTTTTGGAAGTAGAGATTATTAATATATAAGAAAAGGAGAGAAAATTAACTGCTACGTAGAATGAATTTCAATTAACCATACATCATCAGAGGGTCGCAAATGGCCTATAAAGTTCTTAGATATTCGAGAGCTCTTAATTTGATTCTCAGCAAAATCAACCCGATAAAAGATACTGAATTAGCTGAAATAAGAGATGCTATGGGTAGAGTTCTGGCCGAAGATATTGTAGCAAAAATGGATATTCCGCCATATGATAGAGCAGCTATGGATGGTTTTGCTGTTAGAGCTGAAGACACATTGGGTGCTTCGACTGAGAATCCAATTTCACTCAGAATAATTGGAGAATCTGAAATTGGTAAGCCATTTCCTGGAGAGGTTAATAGAGGAGAAGCTGTTAGGATAAGCACAGGAGCAGTTATACCTAAAGGAGCTGATGCTGTGATTAGAATAGAAGATTGTGAGGAGGAGAATGGCAAGGTAATAATTTTCAAATCAGTCTCTGTTGGCGAAAATATATCTTTTAAAGGGGAAGATGTCAAAGAGGGTGAAATCGTTCTAAGCAAAGGAACGATTATAAAACACTTTGATATAGCGATGCTTAAAGCATTGGGAATTAAAAGGGTTTGGGTTTATAGAAGGCTTAAGGTAGGTATTTTTGCTGTTGGCGATGAGCTTGTTGATGATCTTGCTGAGTTAAAGGAAGGAAAAATTTTGGAATATACTAGGGAAATAGCAATAGGATTTTTCAAGCAATATGGAGCTATTGTGAAGGATTATGGGATAATTGGAGATGATACTGAAGAGATAAGGAATGCCATAGAGAGCGCTCTAAATGAGAATGATATTCTCGTTACTGTTGGAGGAACTAGTGTAGGAAAGAAAGATTTTGTTCCTAGAGCGGTTGAAGATATGGGAGAAATTATCGTTCATAGAGTGGCCGTTCAACCTGGAAAACCTTTCTGTTTCGGGATAATTAACAATAAGCCAGTGATATGCTTGCCTGGTTTGCCAGTAGCCGCATATGCGGATTTAATCCTATTTGTTCTGAGAATTCTTGAGAAAATGATGTCCCTTAATAAACCGCTTGAATATCCTAAAGCCAGAGGAATACTAAAAAAACCAATTTATTCAAGACCAGGATGGGTTACAGTATCGAGAGTTAAGCTAATTGGAAATTATGTGGAACCAATAATGATAATGGGTTCTGGAGTCTTATCAACTGTCGTTAAAGCTGATGGTTTGGTGATTGTCCCAGAGGATGCAGAAGGATTTGATGCTGGAAGAGAAGTTGATGTAATTTTAACGAGGTGGGTGGCATATGTTTAAGGAGCTTATCCCGATTGAAGAAGCTCAAAGGATAATAGTTAGCAATCTGAGCCAAATTAAGGAGACTGAGGAGATATTTGTTGATAATTCTTTAGGTAGGATTTTAGCTGAGGATGTATATTCGGAAATCGATGTACCGAGCTTCGATCGAGCTACGATGGATGGTTATGCTATAAGGTCTAATGATCTCCAAGGAGTTTGGGAAAATCGTCCGGCAAAACTTAGGAAGATAGGATATATAAAAACTGGAGAATTTCCTAAAATAATAGTTAAAGATGGTGAAGCTGCAAAGATAGATACTGGAGCGGTGATACCTAAAGGTGCTGATGCTGTAGTTCCAATAGAGTATGTGGAGGAATACGATGATTACATTCTTGTTAAGAGATCAGTGCCTAAATGGGCTAACATACAATGGACAGGAGCAGATATATCAAAGGAACAGCTGGTTTTCTCAAGGGGTACTATAATAACGCCGAGGCATATAGCAACGCTTATCTCAATTGGAAGAAAGAAAATTAGAGTTTATAGGAAGGCAAAAGTTGCGATTTTCTCAATAGGTGATGAGCTTGTAGATTCCATTGAAAAAATGGATTTAGGGAAGATAATAGACGTTAATTCTCATTCATTAATGGCCTTGGTAAAAGAGTTTGGATTTGAGCCGATATTCTTAGGAATAGCAAGAGATGATCTTAGTGATATATTAGCAAAGCTCAAGATCGGTCTAGAGATAAGCGATATAGTAATCTCAACAGGTAGTTCTTCTGTTGGATATACAGATATGATTAGAAGAGCTGTCGAAAAACTTGGAGGAAAAATACTATTTCACGGTGTGAAAAGCAAACCGGGAAAACCGGTTCTTTTCGCTAAGATAGGAGAAAAGGGATATCTTGGGCTTCCAGGACATCCAACCTCAGCAATAGTAAGTTTCTTTCTTTATGCTATACAAGCAATATATAGGGTAGCTGGTGCTCTTGGCAAAATATTAAGCATGAGAACCCTAAAATTTAAACTTGGAAGAAGGGTTTATGGCGTTAAGGGAAGAACATTAGTTCAAACGGTATCCCTACATCCTGAAAAGGATATTGCAAATCCAATACCCGCGATATCAGGATCGACAACGACACTATCCTTAGCGGATGCGTACTTCCTTCTCCCGGAGGAATATGAGTATCTGGATGAAGGTGAAGAAATAGCTTTAAGTCCTCTTTGGAAGATTGTTCAGCTTCCAGATCTAACAATAGTTGGAGAGTTCTCTCCTATGCTACTGAGAATGATTAGAGAGAAGAACAAGAATTCTCTTATTAGGTACATTAAGATGCCAAGTTCTGGTGCATTAAGGATGCTAGAAAAGGGTTATGCAGATGTAGCGATAATAAAGGATGAAGAAGGAGAATTCGAAAGAAGACTTGTTTATGTCGGAAAGGATAATGCCTCCATTGTATACAGTAAATATGAGATTAGTGGAATTAATATTGAGAGAGTTGGAACTGATCAATCGGCCGTCTTTAAACTAAAATCTAGAATAGCAGAGGCCATAATTATTCCTGAAGAAATTGCGAGATTATATGGATTGCTTTGGAAAAAAGTTGTAAGAATCGAAAGGCTT
This sequence comes from uncultured archaeon, assembly GCA_965367995.1. Classification (GTDB taxonomy): domain Archaea; phylum Asgardarchaeota; class Njordarchaeia; order Njordarchaeales; family Njordarchaeaceae; genus Njordarchaeum. The sequence continues at coordinate 6,702 of CBDULE010000017.1, forward strand.
AAAATAATAGAGAAAGTTAAATCATCACGTCATCAAGCTCCTTGGGAAATGACGAAAGAACCTCAGCTTTTTCCTTTCTAACAGCGATGTCATCCTCTATTCTAATTCCAAACTTTTCCTCGATATATATTCCAGGCTCGACAGTGAAAATCATTCCTGCTTTCAGTTTTTCAGTGACCTTATGATGCAACCTTATTTTTCCATCATGAACTAAGATACCAAGCATATGACCAAGGGAATGCGGATAATCATTGAAACCCTTCGATTTTATTATTTCCCTAGCGATTTTATCAGGATGACTCGCTTCGATTCCTTCTTTAATGGTCTCTATAGCTTTAATTTGGGCCTCTAAAACAGCGTTATATGCCTTAATAATTTCATCTTCCTTTGCAATAATGAAGGTTCTTGTTATATCAGCACAGTAATTGTCACATTTCGCTCCAAAATCTATTAGGATAACCTTCTTAGCACCCTTCTCTACGCCTTTTGTTGTATAATGTGGTATAGCAGCATTACCATCAAAAGCTACTATAGTATCAAAAGCAAGTCCGCAACCTTGCTTTGCAATTAAATACTCCAGCTCAGCTTTAATTTCGCTCTCGCTCATTTTCCTAAGATCGCTTTCTTCAATAAGTTTTTTCAGTGCTTTCTCAGATACATGCACAGCCTTCTTTATCTTTTCGATTTCCCATTCCTCCTTTATGGCTCTAAGTTCATTTAATTCCTCAGATACATCAACAATCAAGACTCCTAGGTTTTCGATCCTCCTATAGAAAGATGCCGAAATATTTTCGAACTCAAGACCTATCCTTCTGAAACCTTTAAGTTTTCTAAACAATTTTTTTCTATCATCTAAAACCTCGACTTTAATTTCTCCTCTTTTAACTAAATCATTTTCTTTTGCCGCGCTTTCTTCAAGTTTGCTAGTATAAAGAACAACCTCGTCCTTAGTAATCAGCAAGGTTGAGCCTTCAAATATTCCAGACTTCGGCTGAAAGAAGTACAAGAAATTCGGACTGATGAAAGGATATACCCCATTATATATTACTATAGCATCAAGATTGAGTTCATCAAGTAACTTTTTAGCTTTTTCAATCGTCATACTAATCCCTCAACTATTGCTTTTAATAATCTGTTAATGTCATCCTTGCTCACAATAAGTAAATTAAAGCTTATTCCATAGATTCCTTCAAGATCAGGATAGCCACAGTCTATAGATAGGCTTTTAAATCTACAAAGATAGCTATCGCCTCTAACATCGCATTTCTCAAATTTTTCCTTTAGAAATATGGGCTCTTCACCCCAACCAGCAAAGACCGCTAATCCCTTCCTCAAAGCTTCTCTTATAATTACGTTCCCCAAATCCTCTGCAGATTTCTCGTCTTCAATTGGGATATAGCAATAGCTATCTTTCCAAACAAATGAGATGTTTTCAATAGAATTCATGAAATTTATCATATGCAATATTCCCTTCAGATAACCATAGAACCTTGGATTATCTATTAAATGGCCAGGAAATTGAACTTTTATTTTCTTAGGAAATTCTATTTCAAACCAGGTTACTGATTTGCCCATTAAATCCATCGTTACTTTAGAATAATCGATTTTTTCAGCCTCTAGTTTATCAACAAGATCTTTCATTTTTCCGAAAAGTCCTGTTGTTTCTCCTCGTTTGATTATAACTTCAACCATATAATTATCACCATAATTTATTTCCTTGCTTAAACTCCATATTTATATTTGTTGAAATAAGAATTCAATTGTGATCGAATTAACTCGAAAGTGCGATAGAGATGAGAGAGCAACCCTGGCTTTTTGAAACTTTTGATGTAAGAGATATCCCCTGGATGCCAATTGGAAATTTTCCCACGCCTATACATAGATTAGAAAATTTAGAGAAATTTTTAGGCTATGATGGAATATGGATTAAGAGAGATGATAAATCATCGAATATCTACGGAGGGAACAAGGTAAGAAAGTTTGAATTCGTTCTTGCTGATGCTAAGAGGAAGAATGCTAAATGGGTTATGTCCTTCGGCGGCCTTGGCTCTAATCAAACATTAGCACTAACAATATATGCTTCAAAGCTAGGAATGAAAACAATTTCTGTATTAGTGTATCAACCAATTACTGAACATGTACTCAAAAACCTTTGGCTAATGCATTATTTTGGTTCTCATATATCCTATGCTGGAAACGTTCCTAGAGCCGTTCTTAAAGCTATTTGGCATATCCTAACAAAAAGAAAACTCTATGTAGTTCCTGTTGGTGCATCAAGCCCATTAGGAACGCTTGGCTATGTTGATGCTATGATAGAGCTGAAGAAGGATGTTGATGAGGGAAGAGCTGAAATGCCTAGAGCAATATTTGTTGCTGTGGGTTCTTGTGGAACGTATGCTGGCTTGCTTGTCGGAAAGAAACTTCTTGGTTTAGATGATGTTAAGATAATAGGAATAGCTGTTTCAAAGGATTCTATAAAAACGAAAGAACGAGTTTTAAAGCTTGCTAGGAAAACATATAAGTTGCTTAAGGAACATGCTTCTGTTCCAGAAGTGAAGATTGATGAGAATGACATTATTATCGATGACAATTATTTAGGAAGGTGTTATGGTGATCCAACAAGGGAAAGTGTAAAAGCAGTTATACTTCTTAAAAAGCTTGAGAACGTAGAGCTTGAGACAACTTATACCGGAAAAACAATAGCAGCGTTAATTGATTACGCAAGGAGAGGAATTGAAGGTCCAATATTATTCTGGAATACCTTTAATTCTGTGGATTTATCATACGCCTTTAAGGAGATGGACTACAAGAAGATGCCTAAAAATCTTTGGAGGTTTTTCATGATGGAGAGAGCAGAGAAAAAGATTGAAGAAGAGGTTAATAAAGAAGTTGAAAAGGAGCTTAGAGAAGCAGGATTCGAAGTTTAAATTCATTTTAAACCTTTTTAATTAGCTTATCTTTTATTTAAAATTCTATCATTGGATGTATTTTTGATTTATTTTTAAACACCAAACTTTTATTTCTTAAAATGCGGATGAAATAATAGTGCTAAATATAGGTGTCATTCTTGGAAGAAGAAAAGATTGTGAGAGCTGTAAAAGAGGAGGTAATGAACGAGGCTTTTGAAAAAGTATTGAAGTATCTCAATTGGATGAAAAGGGAAATAATTGATGTAAGTAAGGATGATAGAGTAATTCTTGTTCTCGAAAAAATTAGAGGGTATGAAGATAAGGTGAAAGTGCTCATAAAAGTTTTCAACGAGAACTGGCTAGGAATGATGGCCATGCTCCTAAGCAGAGAAGATATTAGAAGACTGGGGGTTGAGGAGCGCATTTTACTCCAGCAACTTTTAAAATTAAGCTTTAATGCAGCTGAATTTAACTTCGCTTTAGATCCGGAGGGAAATGTACTAATCAAGGAAGACATACATCTGGCCGCGTTAAGCTTTGATGTTTTTGAAGAGGAATACTTTGCAATTCCCTCCGCAATTAAAGCCTTTAGAGAAAAAGTTCTCCCAATACTAAAGGAGCAGAAAGAGATAAGTGAAAACAAATTAAGGGAGATAATTGACGATCTTTATACATGAGGGAGGTGATAAGGATGATTGAAATAGTTGAGGCTTACCCATTCGTTAAGGTATTAAAATATCTAACATTGTTACAGAAGAAATTCGAGAAAACTCAAGGTGGTGTAGTTGTAATAGAGGAGATAGATGGTGAGGAGTATAAAGTAGTAATAAAGTATCTAAAACCATGGATACGAATATATTTACCATTAGGAAACTTAAAAGATTTTCCAGAAGAGAAGAGAAATGAGGTAATGGAAAAGCTCCTTCAATTGACATTTGAATACGCTGAAGTTTCATTTGGAATAGATGAGGACGGCAATATATTTGCTGTTGAAGACATTTATCAAGAGGCATTAACTATGGACGTTTTTGAGGAAGAATATGGAGCTGTTCCATTTGCCGTTGAATTATTCAAAAAAGAAGTTATGCCTCTAAAAGAAGGAAAATAAAATCATCTTCAATATTTTTATAGGCCCTTCTTTAAAACAGTTTTTAGTAGTGTTACTTCTTTAGGAACTCCTATTGAGAATACTTCACCAGTGTATGGCTTCTCCACTGAGATTATTATGGTAGGAACAGCAGTGACATTATATTTGTCTGCTATATGAGGAAATTCATATGCTTCTATTGTGTCGCTTATTACTTTTCCTTTCGATGCTAGTGCGATTCTATTAGCTAATAAAACAGCATAAGGACAATAAGGGCATGATGGAGTAACAACAGTTTCAATTCTAACTGTTTTCTTAAGGTTTTTCAGATCTTCTTCCCAGTCTTCAAATCCATGATTTCCAGTCGATGCAATTACTATTGTTTCTATAAAAGCCCAACCCTCCTCTCCTAATGGCGCCCCCGTATATCTAACCTCACCATGCTCGCCTATTAGTATTACCGGACCATGATCTACACCTAATTTCTTTTTATCCTCTTCATTCATCATTCTGACCTCAAGCTTTATTTTCCCATCAGCTAATGGTGCAAGTTCATTAAGTAGTTTCTCTGTTAATTCACAGTAATCGCAGTTATCACTTTTTAGAAGCACTATTTTAACGGGATTTTCCATCTCTTTAGCAAATTTTTCTCTTAAGTATTTCTTATCTTCCTCTGTCATAATTTCTTCAACTTCTAGGGGTTCTAGTGCTTCTCCCTCTATCGCTGTAGCTGTCTCTTCTTCATGATGATGGTGGTGAACATGCTCTTCAAATTCTTCTGTCAAGTCTTCCTCCCAAAGGTCGAATTCCTCTTCATGTTCATGCATTTTATCCACCTTACCTTTTATGCCTATACTCATTATCAACGAGGTATTCCTTATGTATTTAAATTTATCTATCCACAATAAGTTTTTCCAGAAATAAAAGTTTAAGGTAAAAAATAATATCAAGGTACTTCTTAATTAGCTTTGTAATCAACTAAAAAAGAAAGACAAAACAGGAAAAACAAAAAGTAAGAAATGAATAAGTAGCTTATTTTACTGCCTCCATTGCCTCTTTTACAGACGCTCCTTCGTGAACCACAAGCTTTATTGCTCTAAGAGCAATCTCGGGATCTCTCCTCTGGAAAATGTTTCTTCCAACAACTGCACCTTTCCCTCCTGCATCCATTACTGCCTTGACTATTTCAAGGAACTCTTCAAGTTTCTCTTTCTTTGCTCCTCCTGATAAGAGAACTGGAACAGGAGTAGCTGCTTTAACTACTTCCGCAAATGTTTCTTTTGAACCAGTCCAATAAGTTTTGATTATGTCAGCTCCAAGTTCCATTGCAGCTCTTGCTCCATATCTAACTATCTCTACATCATATCTATTTTGAATTGCTGGCCCCCTAGGATAAGCTAGCTGAAGAACAGGAAGACCATAATCATTAGCTATATGAGCTACTTCAACAAAGAACCTTAGCATTGCATCTTCATATTGAGAGCCCCAATAGACTGTTACTGCTACAGCATCAGCATCCAGCTTTAGAGCATCTTCTACAAGAGCTATTGGAGACTGAAGTAACTGTTCATCCTTAGGTCTTAGCGATGTTTTTCCTGTTAATTTAAGAATTAGAGGAACTCTACCAGCCCATAAATCCCATGTATGAATTGCGACACCTTTTGTAGTCATTATTCCATCAACACCTTCCTCAACAACTTTGCTTATTATTGCTCTTGGATCCATATGCCATGGTGGAAAGTCCTTAGGTCCATGTTCTACTCCATGGTCGAATGCGAATATTACCGCTTTTCCATCTGGAAGAATTTTATTCAATCTTATGCTTTTTCCCACAGCATTTGGTGGAAGGTAAATCTTCATTTTGTTTTACACCCCTTAACTTCTCCTATACAAAAGAGGGATGTAGTATAGTATTTAAACTTTTGATAATTTCTATTCTCAAAACATCTCAAGAAAGCATTATTTATACCTAGATTTCCATCGAGGAAGACATGTTATTTCTTACTTTTCATTAAGAAGGAAGAATGAACTAAACATAAAAAAATAAAAACTAGAATAAAAAAAGAAAAATGACTCTTTACTCGTGTCTTAAGGCAACTATTGGATCTAATCTTGAAGCTCTCCATGCAGGATAGAGACCAGCAATGACACTTAAGCTTATAGCCATTAAATTCGCTCGAAGAAAAACATCAACGCTAAATACTGGTTGTAAGAACGGCATATCAGCAAAGAATATATCCCTCATCACTATAGCTCCTACTACACCTAATATAGATCCTAAAATGCTACCTATTATTCCTATAAGAAGAGCTTCATAGAGAAACATTTTCATTATATGAATATTCTTAAAGCCTATAGCTTTTAAGACTCCTATCTCCCTAATTCTTTCTAGCATGGATGTGTATAAAGTTGTAATTATTCCTACAGCAGCTACAATTAAAGATATAGTAGATATTGCTAACGTGAATAAGGTTATTGTACCAAGAACATTATCAACAACTTCCTTAATTTCCTGAGGACTAATAGTGTTTAGATCAAGTTCCTGCATGATTCTTTGCGAAATATTTACAGCCATGTCTGAATTTTCTGCTAGGACAAATAAGCCATTATATGTATCTTTATTAAAAAGCTGTTTTGCTAATCTGCTGGATACAATTATCATTTGATCGAAAATAAAACCTGTTACAGCCCCCATGGTCTTAAGCACTCCTCTTACAACTAGATTTTTAGTTTTGATAGTTTGCCCTCCTCCCGAGTAATCTATAAAAGTAACTGTAACTACATCTCCAGTATACGCAAAAATACTACCATCAGGCTCATGAGCTATGTAGTATCCAAGTACTGCTCCGGTGGTATCGCTCTCAGTCAGCAGCTCACCATCCTCCATTTCAAGTCCTGGGAAGAATAGAGGTAGTTTCTGGTTATCTACCGCGATTATAGTCGCATCTTTTTCTTTTCCTCCGGATTTAACCCTACCTGCAAAAGACCAATATGGCACGACTTCTACTACTCCTTCCATATCCTTGATCTGTTCTAAATCTTTCTTAGTTATTTCTGGGTGTCTGTTAGAAGGGGAAACAGCGATAAACCTAATATTAAATTTAGAGAATTCGCTTTCGACGTATTTCTTCGTTCCAGCACCTATTGAATCTACTGATACTATGAGAGTAACACCTACTACAACCATGATAATTGTGAATAATGACCTTACTTTTCGCTCTTTTAAGGCTTCAAATGCAAGAATAAAGAATTCCATACGTAGACACCTAAAAAATTAAAATTAATTTATTGTTTCTCCTCAAGTTTTTTCTTCCTTCTTCTTATTCCGAAATAATATAATAGCGATATTGTTGCAATAAAAGTTCCGAAAATGTATGCTACTGTGACTGCCTCCTCATATTTTTGACTTTCCTCTGATTTCTGCTCTTCTAATTTAGTCACATTTAACTGAAGTATAAATTGCTGAGTATATTCATTGTATTGGTCATCTTGATAATAAAGAGTTACTGTGATATTGTATACTCCTTCAGTCACATTGGGAGCAATATAAGCCGATGCATCTACTGGAAGGGGCGCATTAGTATCTATATCTCCTATATAGTAGAAGCTTTCATATCCTAGAATTAGAATGTCAGAATAAATGCTGAAGTTTCCATACAAAGCTTTATAAGTACCAGTGTTTAATATTATTGCTGAAACCTTTATCATATCTCCTGGATGAGCTGGATTAGGCGTAACTTTTAAGTTGAATACTCTCACTATCTGTTTTCCTCTAATAACGAATCCTCTATCAATGCTTTCCTGATATGATTGACCAAGATAATCAGTATATGATATATCGAAAGTCAAAGTTGCGGTTTGTCCAATAAGCTCTATTTCTCCATAGACGCCCGCTACTATCTTCACCGGAGCATAGACTACGAAGCTCAGATTTACTGAATCTCCTGGTTTAATGTTTGTGAATTTCCATGATGTGTTTCCAATTACGGTTATATAATCGGGATATGAGAGATCTATTGTAACAGTACCTTTCCAGACATTATTGGTTATTGTAACATTTATTGGCGTTTTGGTTCCACCAATAATGTAATCAGTTGATGCTTTTATAGAAGTAACCCTATTGATTTGAACACTTATAGTCCAGGTATGTTTAGTAATGTCTTCTCCATCATATAATTCAACTACTAAGGTATGAGAGCCTAAATCATCCTCCGTAGCTGTATAGGTGTAGTTGTTTGTTCCAGTAGCGACAATTGAACCATCAAGTCTCCAAGTGTAGGAGATAGAGTCATTATCTGGATCATAAGCTCTTATTGAGAAAGTTTGACTATCACCAATATATAATGTAACTGAGTTTTCTTCTGGTGATGTTGATACTATAACAGGAGATTGGTTCGGAAATTGAACTGTTATATTAATTTCCTGTGGTATTCCTTGATAAAAGCCACTGCTGTTCTTAGCAGTGTACTCTATTCTGAGAGTAAGGGTATACTCTCCCTTTGTGATATTACTGCTAATATCTAGGTAAAAAGTAAAGTAAAACCTTCCATAAGGAACGATATCATTAACATCTGGCTCAGTGTCAATTCTTTCGGCTCCAGCATAAGATATATTGTCTCTATCTACATGATCAAGCATAAGGTTATTTGTGTAATTTAGGTATAAGTATCCATAGACTCCTCTGAGATAGAAATCTGATTGTTGCTTAAGGATTATTGTTAATGGTACATTTTGATCTCCTGGAGCTGGTTTCAAGGGATTATTATATGTCCCCCAGTAAACATTTTGAACCTCAAATGTAACAGAAACTTCAGTTTGTGCTAATAGACCTATAAAGGCCTTTATAGACATTAATATAACGAGAGTAAGCAAAACAGCCTTTTTCTTCATCTAAATCACCTTTCCTCATTTCTTTACTCTCAAAACTTCTTCTTTAACAATCTTTCCATCTTTAATATGAAGAATTCGATCAGCCATCTCAGCAACGCTTCTATCATGAGTAACAACAACAATTGTAACACCTAATTTTTCATTAAGCATTCGCAAATAATTCATAACTTCCTTACCAGTTTTAGAATCGAGATTGCCTGTAGGCTCATCAGCGAGGATTATAGTTGGATTATTCATTAAAGCTCTAGCAATTGCAACTCTTTGTTGCTGACCTCCACTTAGATAAATTGGTCTTCTATTAAATGTGCTCTCATCCAAACCAACTATTTTAAGCAACTTTTTAGCTTTTTCAATCCTCTCCTTTTTAGGAATGCCAGCAACTATTGATGGCATCTCAACATTCCTAAGAACTTTTGTCCTATTTATTAAGTTATACGCTTGAAAGATGAATCCTATTTTCTTATTTCTAAATTCAGCAAGTTCATCATCAGAAAGTTTTGATATATCTATACCATCAATCAGAATCTTTCCTTTTGTAGGTTTATCTAGCGCTCCAAGAAGATTTAGTAAAGTTGATTTTCCAGAACCAGAAGGACCCATAATAGCCACAAATTCTCCCCTCTTAACCTTAAGTGATACGCCTCTTAAAGCATGTACAACTATAGGGCCAACAACATAATCTTTATATACATCGATGACTTCTATAGCATATTCAGTGTTTGGTTTTTCTAGGATTCTAGCCCTTCTCCTTATAACTCTTTTAGAAAACTCCTCCATAAGAACATAACTAGTTGACATTGTAGATATCCCTATTATTAAAGTAGTGAAGCCAATTGTTCCTAAATAGGGAGTCTTATAGACTACAAAAATAACAAGTCTAGCAACACCTAATGCTGTTTCTAAAATACCAGATATGAAACCTAATGATGTGAAGAAGGCGCTCCTCTTCAATCCACCGATTAAACCAAATAACGCAAAAAGGAAAATTATTACTGCTCGTGCGTCATATATTACCTCTATAATTGAGACTATTAAGATGGGTACAAAAGCTATAATGGTCATTGCTATTGGTTTTTCGGCACGCTTTAGAATACTGGCGATAGATTCATCAACGATTCTGTGAATATCAATTGACATTCTTACGCACCCATGTGTTTTATGTACACTGTTATGTGACTGTCTCTTATACACATCTGACGCTGCCGACGAATTAGACGGTGTAGATCTCGGTGGTCGCCGTATCATT
>CBDULE010000018.1:0-15817 GCA_965367995.1 uncultured archaeon
AGACGGCATACGAGATGTAGAGAGGTCTCGTGGGCTCGGAGATGTGTATAAGAGACAGCAATTAAGCTTTCTTTTTTCTCCTCAAGAGTTTTTATTATCAATAAGTACTCTTGGTCCCCTTCCCAAAGCTCTCCCTCCCAAAAGTATGTAGATTCAATAGGCATAATGCTTACGCAGGCTGCAAGCTTATTTGTAACGAGTTCTTTAGCAATTTTCCTAGCCTTTTCTTTATCGTCTACAGTAGTAAAGAAAACCAGCGGCATAAATTAAACACCTTTTTATCCTTTTATTTTTTAGAAACCCGTATTTATTGTAATAAAAATCTAAAACAATCTTAATCATTTTCTCAAAAGTGAAAATTTTTCCTAACTATTTTTATCTTAATGATACCCTTCTGATATGGTGTTAAAAATTAATCTTTAGGGGAAGATACTTGAAGCTCGATGTTACCATAGGAGGGATAAGGTTTAGGAACCCATTACTCTTAGCATCTGGAATTCTAGGAGATAATCCAGCGTTATTAAGAAGAGTTTATGAGAGCAGTGCTGGGGGTCTTGTAACTAAATCAATAACGAAGGAGAAAAGAGAAGGTTATAGAACCCCAATCGTAGTTGGGGTAAAATGCGGTTTTATCAATGCGGTAGGCTTGGCGAATCCCGGTATCGAGGGAATTAGAGATTTAGTGAAGGCTGCGAAGGAAATTAGAGCTCCAATTATCGTAAGCATTGCTGGAAGCACGATCGAGGAGTTCGTTGAAATAGCTGAAGAAGCTAAAAAATATGGTGCTGATGGTGTTGAGCTTAATTTTTCTTGTCCCCATGCAGAGAAGAGAGGACTTGAGCTTAGTGATGATATCGAACTCGTAGAGGATATAATCAAAAGTGTTAAAGAACTAGGTATTGTAACAATCCCGAAGTTTGGCATAAAGGACAACTTGAGTGAGCTTATAAAAGTTGCAGAAGATTCTAAAGCAGATGCTGTTACCTTAATAAACACGATAAAAGCTATGAAAATAGATGTCTGGACTAAAAGACCAGTTTTATCAAATGTATTTGGAGGATTATCAGGACCGGCTATACATCCCATAGCTGTAAGAGTTGTTTACGAAGCTTATGAAATTACGAAACTTCCAATAATAGGTGTTGGAGGAGTTGTTGATTGGGAATCTGCTGTGGAGATGTTTTTAGCTGGAGCTACTGCTGTTCAAATAGGCTCTGCGATAGCATTGAAAGGACTTAAAGTTTTTAAAGAAATAATTGATGGAATTCGCTATTATCTTTCCGAGCAAGGATTTAATGATATAAAGGAGATAATTGGACTAGCTCATAAACAGGTGGAATCATAATGACAACAGTTCTCGTTACTGGTGCTGCTGGTTTTATAGGAAGTCATATGGTTAAACTTCTTCTCAAGGAAGGTTTTAATGTTATTGCTGTAGATAACTTAAGAAGCGGGAGAATTGAAAATTTAAAGGATGTTCTTAACAGAATCCATTTTTATAAAATTGACATAAGGAATGAGGAAATAGGAAAGGTAATTAGAGAAGCTGATATTGTAATTCATATGGCGGCCGTAGTTAATATTCAGGATTTCTATGAGAGACCTAAGGAAGGCTTTGATATCAATGTAAATGGTACTGTAAATCTATTGGAATATGCTAGGAAATACGAAGTAGAATTGTTTGAGTTTGCATCCTCAGCAGCTGTTTATGGAAATCCTATAAAATTACCTATCTCAGAAGACCACCCAACAAACCCTCTTCATCCATATGGGGCATCAAAACTTGCTGGAGAAAAAATAGGAATGACGTATTTCTACACTTATGGTCTCAAATTCATCGGTTTTAGGATATTCAATGTATATGGACCAAGGATGACGGGAGGATTCTATGCGGGAGTAATAGCAAAGTTCATAGAAAGCGCACTATCGGGAAAACCTCTAACAATTTTTGGCTCTGGAGAGCAAACTAGGGATTTCATTTATGTTGAGGACATCACTAATGGTTTTCTGGCAGGAATAAAGAGGAGGAAGGCTGGAATTTTTAATCTTGGAACTGGGAGAGTTATAACAATAAATGAATTAGCGAAAATAATCAAAAGACTAACTAATTCAGATTCCCAAATTATTTGGACTAATCCTAGGCCTGGAGATATAATGCATAGTCAAGCAGATATTAGTAAAGCAAAGAGTGAATTAGGGTGGGAGCCTAAATTTGATATACTAACTGGATTAAAGAGAACAATAGATTGGTATAGGTGTATAAGAAGATGATAAATGCATATGTTTTGATAACATCTGAAGTTGGAAGATCAGCGGGCATTATTAAAGAGTTGAAGAAGCTTAGAGGAGTTAAGATAATATCAGTAACGGCTGGAGAATTTGACATAATAGTGAGGGTTGAAGTAAATAGTCTGGAGGAACTTTATAATTTGGTAGAATCGATACAGGAAATTCCTGGAATATTGAGGACAGTAACTCATGTTGTTATGAAGGAAGAGACAAAGGAGTAAGATATTTTATCGACGTGAATTAAAATGAATAGGAGATATATTATTTACGCTCTAACAATACTCTCAAGCATCATTTATGCTATTGTTGTTTTATTAGATACTTATATCGTTGTTAGTATTAAGAGGGATATAATTGCAGTGAGCCTCTCATTCTTCCTAGTAGGTAGCATAACCGCTCCTTTGATAATCGTTATTGCTAATATTCCGGTTAATGGAAAAAAGTTAGGAAGATACATAGATCCATTGTATGATGGGTTGAAAATACCAAATAGAAGAGAATTCTTATATTTGCTTGTCGCAGCATTAGGAAACGCTGTTTTCTCTCTTATTTACTTTTACATGCTAAGGCTATACAAGGATCCATCCGCAATGCTTGCTTTTATCTCTCTTGCACCAATCTATCTAATCTTTGCAGATGTTTTTGTGTCGAAAGAAATGCCAACTCTTATTGAGGTTCAAGGAATTTCCATGATTGCGGTTGGTGTTATTCTTGTCTCTCTGACGATATCTGAAATAAGCTTATTTGGCCTCATGCTTGTTTTGGTTCCAATGAATCTTTTCATCGTGATTCATAATATTGGAATGAAAAAACTTGAAGAATCAGAATTATTTGGAAAAAGAATGGATTCAATAAACGTAAGATTTTGGTTAATTCTGTTAACAACATTGCTAATTTATCTTCTTACTTCTCCAGCCTTTGGTATAAATGTTATATTTGAGAGTTTAATCGCGTCAATAGAAGGTTTTATAGTAATTTTTCTAGATATGACACTTACCTTTCTATCATATGCATTATATATAAGAGCATTAGCATATGGGAAGATGAGTGAGGTTAACGCTCTTTACTCTATCAATGCTCTCTTTGCATTAATTTTCCAATACATGATGAGTTTTTATCTCCCAGGAATTTATTCTATAATCCTAACACAAACTCTTCTAATGCTCAAAACTCTTGGTATAATCTTAGCTGTCGTCGGAATAGCCTCTCTTGCTCTTACCGAAGTAACAGCATATGTCTTTATAAGGGTAAAGCCAGGATATAGGGGATTATTTAAAAAGCTTATTTCTATAAGAGGGGTAGAAACTGTTTCAGCCACAGCGGGAATTTATGATTATATATTAAGGATTAGGATCAGGAGTCTAGGCCAAGCTTACTATATTATAACTAAGGAATTAGATAAAATTGATGGGATTATGGATTATATTTGGCTGACAACTCTTAAGGAATGGGAAGTTTTCTGAGGTGAGTGAATATGGGGCTTAAAATGGTTTTCTTCCTGAAACCAGATGCTATTATTAGAAGATATGTTGGAGCCAGAACTATTAAAGAAATCCTTTCAATAGAGGGAGTAAAACCACTAGCCTTTATTCCACTGAAGTTGGATCCTAAGTTCCTTGAGGAAAAACATTATGCAGAGCACAAAGGAAGGCCTTATTTTGAATGGCTTGTCAGATATAACTCTATGATTCCTGTAATCCTGATGATTCTAGAGATTTCATCAGAAGAAATTATTGGAAAAATAAGAGATCTCCTAGGACCAACTTTAGTTCAAAAGGCTGTTCGTCAAGCCCCAGGAAGTTTGAGAGGAAGATATGGTGTCTATGGTGGTGCAAATGTTGCTCATGCTTCTGACTCTAAAGAAAGCGCTGAGAAGGAATCAGAGATTTGGATAGAATACATTAAGAAGCTCGGCTATGAGTTGAATGAAAAGAAAGCGAGGGAGGATGCTTTAAAGTATGTCGAGAAGTATATTGATTACCCAATAATAGACAACATGAGATACGTAGAGGAGGTTGAAAGTTATCTTAGGGGAGAGAAAAGCATGGAGGAAGTTAAGAAGAAGATGGTAGAGCTTTTATTAAAAGAAACTGATGAGGAATTTAGAAAAAGGGTAGACTTGCTGGAGAATTTAGCTGAAGAGATACTCATAAACGCGAAATTATGAATAAAGAGCAACAATATAAAAATTCGATTTCTAACTTTATCATTAAAATTTTTTGAGGTCTCATTGTATGATTAAAGTATCAGCTCCCGGAAGAGCTGACCTCTTCAATACTCACCAAGATTACAAAGGCTTGCCTGTTGTTCCTGCTGCTTTGAGGATTAGAACCTATATTGAGGGAGAAAGGGATAAAAGTGGGAATATTTATGTCTATTCTGAAAATATAGCGAGAGAAGGCGGAGATCCGGAAGACGCTTTCTCATTAGAGGAAATTAAATTGGAAGGAAGATGGAGCGACTACATTAAGGCTGTTGTTAAAGCTCTTGTGGAAGGAGGATATAATATAAAAGGAGCTAAGCTAAAAATATTTAGTAATGTCCCAGTTGCTTCTGGACTAGCTAGTAGTGCTGCACTTCTTGTTGCAACAGCAGCATGGTTTAATTACGCTTACAATCTTAACTTAACTCGAAAGGAGATAGCTGAAATTGCTTATAAAGCTGAGCATGATATTATGGGAATTCCTTGTGGTCGTCTTGATCAATATGGTTCATCATTCGGTTGGATCATTAAGCTAGAAACAAGACCCCCATACAATGTGGAGCAGTTACCAAGAAAGAATTTAATCTTCGTTGTTTTAAACTCCGGCATAAAGCATAGTACGAAAGCGATACATCCTGTTAGACAAGCGGAGATAAATGAGGGCCTTAGAAAATTACTCAACATGGATATACCAAAATCCTTGAGAGCAAAATTAGCTGATTCATTCGATAAGGTGATGTGGGAAGAGATTTCTGAGAATGAAATCAAACCATTTCTTGATGAATTGCCTGATAAATCAGCTAAGAGAATATTATTTACTCTGAGGATGCATAAATCAACTGAAGTAGCTCTAAAGCTTTTAAGATTTGAGAAAGTGAGGATAGATGAAGCTAGGTTTACAATTCCGGACGAAGATCTAGAAAAAGTCAGAAGCGCACCGGCTGAGAAACGTGATTTATGCTTGCTCGGTGCAATAATGAACTATCAGCATCATCTGCTTAGAGATTTATATGAAGTTAGCTTACCAGAGCTTGAAGAGATGAGGAGTGCAATGTTAGAAGCTGGAGCTCTTGGTGTTAAAATATCTGGAGCAGGTCTTGGAGGAGCTTTAATAGCACTGGTAGAGAGCGAGGAAATAGGAAAAAGAGTGGTAGAAGCAGGAATATCTGCTGGCGGAAAAGAAGGCTGGGTTTTACCACTTGATGAGGGTGCAAGATTAGAGAAAGAAGAATAAAAAATTTAGAAGTTTCCTCTAAAGTAATCCTTGTTGATGAATTCTAGCGCTATTTCCTTTATCTTCTCAATCTCTTTTTTAATACTCTCATCCTCCAATTCTTTTGCTCTTAGCTCATTTGATTTAAGTATTGCTTTTAAGAAATCTGAATCGTATTCGCTAAGTAGAATTCTCGTATTTGGTATTAAACAATGCCCTCCAATGAATCCAGGATAATATATTGGCCTATCCTTTAACACTCTATTGACCTCCGCTATAAACTCAGTCACTGTTGCAATATCCGCTCCAAAATGTCTTGCAATTCTGTGCATCTCTTGCCACCAAGCTATTAGGAGAGCGCGATATACCGTTTCTAGTAATTTAGCCAACTCCAATGTCTCCGGTTTTCCATCATAAACTTTTACCTTAAGACCTAAACTTTTAAGGTGATTAATGATTTCCTCTCCAGAATTTTCCGGAATTACTGATACCCATTTGTTCCAGAGGAGGATATGTCTCTTTAGATTGGGATGTTTGCCTCTCACTGGACTATAGGCGACGGGAACACTAATATTCTTCTGAACCATTCTAGTTGTTCCAGGAGCTACTGAGGAGTGTATGATGACATATTTCGGTTTTAATCTTTCGAAGTATTTTGTTACTATCCCAACAAAAGATTTTTTATCCTTGAAAGGAACGGCAATGTGCATGAAGTCAATTCCTTCTGGTATCTCTTCTAATTTATTCTTGGTTTTTTGTGGATCTACATCATAACCATAAAGCTCGTATTTACCCGAATCTTTAATTATTTCATAAATTGCAGAACCCACTTCGCCAAGAGCTATTACAGCAACTTTTTGCAATTTAAAATCACCCTTTTATGTTTAAATTCTCACAAACTTTATATTCCATATGCTTTTTAAACAATACTAAGAAACTGGGATTTTTGGTGAACAATAAATGGCTCGGAAAAAGATAGCTAAGATAATATTTGCTGGAGATCCAAGTGTTGGTAAGACTTCTATAATAACAAGACTAAAGAAGAAAGGAGATATAAAGAATGTTGAGAAGACTAAAGGAATATGTATTGAGTCAATGGCTGTAAATAATGATTTAGAAATCGTTTTTTGGGATTTCAGCGGGCAAGTGCATTTTAGGGATATTGTTATCCCATTTTTTGATGGCGCTAATGTAGCTATCTTTGTCTTCGACTTATCAAACTCAGAAACATTATACTCATTAATTAATCAATGGAAGAATTACCTTGTCAAGTACGCTAAAGATGCTCCAGTCCTTATTGTTGGAAATAAAAAAGATATTAAGTCGCTTAATGATGATGTAATAGAGGAGGCTATAGAGACTCTTAAAAAAGAAATAAATGTCATTGGTTACATAGAAACTTCGGCTCTTACTAATGAAAACTTAGAAAAATTATACTGGAAAATAGTTGAGCTAGCATATGAGTATGGGAAAGAAGTTTAAATATTGGTGTCAAACTTTGAGCTTATCAGTGGAATCTTACGCTGTTGCAATATGTCCAAAATGTAAAAAGAGAGAAGTTTTGCCCAGAATCTATGCTCCAGCTTTGCACAGGAACATTAAATATGTTGCAATTAAACATTCTGATCACGTTTTTATTGTTGGTTTTGATAGATTCGGTGTTGTCAGGACAACAAACTCTTACGATTATTACTTTGGCACATCTCAACAGAATGATAGATGTCCAAAATGTGGTAGACTAATTCCTCTAGTTTTGAATGAAGGTAAACCTTACGCGATTAATCATGGGGATCATATTGTTGTGGCATTTCCAATCGGAAAGAAAATAGCGATTGAAATTTATGATGTAATTAATCCATTAAGGATTTTCCCCAAACCTAGTCTAATAAAAAAGATTGTCAGAGAGATTGGTAGAGAGGCTCTTGCTGAAATTTTCTATGAAATCTATGTGGATAAGAGAAAGGAATTTATTGTTCCCCCTGTAGTTCATGAAGACCTAAGAAAACTAATTAAAGATGTCTTTAAAATAACAATTAAGCTCAGATCTGGACCAGTACTAAAGAAGTATAATCCACTGGCTAAATATTTTGAAAGAGCAATAGCAAAGGCTGAAAATTTGACCTACTTAGAAGGAGTTTCAATACTAAAAGATTCAATAGAGGTTCTCGATGGATTATATGAATCACTCAATAAAATCAAAAATATACACGGATATAAAAAATTCTGTGAAGAACTTAATAGAGTGAAAGAAGGAGATGAATATGTATATTATGTTTTAAGAAGCATGTTCCACATTAAATGTTAAGTTTTATTCTAGCTCTTTTAACAAATCGAATATTTTATCAAATTCTTTTCTCAACTCTTCAAAATCCTCTGGACTTAGACTTGATGTTTCTTCCAGATTCTCCTCATTAATGTCTTCAATCCATTCAAAACTATCGACAATAATTATTTTTGCTTCATCAGTTTCTATCTCTTCCTTCACGGAAATTCTCATCTTAGATAGAAGCCTATTCAATTCATCCAAATCATCTATAACGCTCATAATTTCACCAAATGTGTTTCCTATTAAAAGTTTTGAAAAATTTGAAAGAATAAAAATTTCATGCTATAAACTCGACTTTTTCATCTAAGATTATTAATTCCGAACCGCTTCTAGGGGTAAATATCATAATATTCATACCGCTTTCTTCAACCCTTTGTTTAAGTATCTTTACAAATTCGTCTCCAGTACAATGACATGGTGCAATATAAACCTCTTTAAATGAGGATGTAATTTGTAGGAGATTGTCCGCTATGTTTACTAATTTATCCTTCTTTTTCTTCGCTAGATGGAACCCACCAGTAATCAAAATTCTGCTTACACCTTTTTTCTCACTGTTAAAGAATTCTTTAAGGTACTTGATAATGTTAAGAATGCCACTATGGCCGCAACCAGTTATCGCAAATAATGTATTTGCCCCAATACCAAATATTGCTGAATCATCTATTATCTCATCCTCAACGAGGCTTCCATTGTTATTCTGTTGGATGAAATATACCCCATCAATGGATGGTTCATAAACCCTAGGAATTTCTCCGCTAAAGAATATGCCAGGTAGTAATTCTAGAGGATGGCTAACTTTAACGATATACGCTCCAGCCTTTTCTAACTCATCTTCTGTGAATTTAATTCCAACCCTCCTTATAAACGGCACTGTCGAGATTCTTTTGACAAAGGCTTTTGGATGTGCTATAAGAGGTATTTTTCTTCCAATAAATCTAAAAAGACCTATAAGACCATCTCCGTGATCCCAATGACCGTGGCTTAAAACAACTGCTCGAATTTTTTCTTTATCTATTTTACCTCTTTCTTTAAGTATTCTCAGATTGTGCAATAATTTTTCTTCAGAATCTCCTGCATCTAGGACAATAGCTTGTGATGATGAATCGTAAGTTGCTTCTAAATAAATACTTAAACCATGTGAGCCTAGAAATTCACCATTTGCCTTGTTGTCAAGAACATATACTAACCGTAATTTTTTAGGAAAATATGGTTCCATAAGGACGACCGAAGTTATATTTGCTGGAAACCCATACTTGAGTTTTTAGACTTCTAGTATATCACAGTTAACTAAATAGTCTATGGTATTCTATATAGTGCTAAGTATTAGGAGAACGAAGATGAACAAGAAAAATTGGCATAAACATTAATTATTTCAAAGAGAATTTGTGATATATTGCAAAAAGAGAATTCGTTCTCCTGTGAGAAATATGTTTAAAGCCAGAAGGGAGGGGTATTGTCCAAGTTGTGGAAGATACATTGGGGCAGCTGACATATGTCCATATTGTGGTGCAAGAGTTAGAACAAGAGTAAGTCTGAAAGCTATAACAGTTTTCGCACTTCTCATCTCAACTATTGGTATTGGATATTTATACTATGCAGCATATCAAGCAAAACCCCCTACTATTCTAATAGAGGATATAAAGCCAGAAATGAACTATGCTAGAGTGAAGATAGTTGGCTATGTCGTTACTTCTACAGTTTACAATGAGGCTACAAGGAGCTTATACTTCAGGCTTAAGGATATAAATGGCACATGGAATGCTCAATTTGCAACTGATACCATAATGGTCTATGCGTATGCTCCAACATCGGAAGAATTGATAGAACTCGAAAAATTACCTATATCTGGAGATCTGGTTGAAGTTGTTGGAACATTAAGGGTTAGGGATACAATCTCTCTTATAATCAACTATCCTGAAGACCTAGTCATAAAGAGAAGCGAGCCAGAAGAGGTTAGCATAGCTGATATCTTAGCTAACTGGACAAACTACTTGGGTAAAGCTGTAAAGGTTACAGGATGGCTCGTAGAATACAACGATTACGGTGATTTTGCTACCGGTGATATAAAAGATTACGCTTATCCAAATGCAACGCTTTCTCTTTACATTCCCGAACCTCCTAAGAGGCTAATAGGGGAGCTTCCAAAGATGGAAATTGGGGCTAAGTACGAGTTTATAGCTAATGTTTGGGAGTATAGAGGAGCCCCAGAGATAATTCCATGGAATGGTTCATCAGTCAAACTGCTTGAGCCTTTAAGATTTTACACCCTTGCAGAAATTCTTGATCATCAAGATGAATACACTACCCAGGAAAGGATAGTTAAGGTTAATGTTACTGTTATGGATTGGGTTTCAACATTACCTAATAAACTAATGGTTAATGACGGAACAGTGGATGTTAATGTTACTGTGTGGATTGATTTCGACGTCTGGGACGCTCTTGATTCCGCCACTAAGACGAAGCTCAATACAAGAGGAACAATAGTGATTCTGATAGCTAAATGTACGGAGTATAAAGGAGAATTTGAGCTTGGAGTATACTCAACAGATTGGATCGTTGAAGTAAAGGGGTGATATAAAGTGGACGTAGCTACAGCGATACTTTTCATAATTCTTGGAGTTCTTGTTGGTGCATTAGTATCAGCTATTCCTTCTGTTCACATATATAACATAGCCCCTCTCTTCATACTAATGGCACCATCATTGGGGGTTCCGGAAGATTTACTCCTATTCTTTCTCCTAGGCAATGTAATAGGTTTTGCGATAATGAATTCCCTATCAGTTGTCTTCTTCTCAGCGCCCGATGATACGACATTCCTCATCTTAATGCCAGGACAAGTTATGTTAATAAATGGTAGGGGTTTTGAAGCTGCTGTGATGATAAGTCTAGGAGCACTTGTAGGCGCATTTCTACTAGCTCTAATTACGCCAATTCTTCCCATAATATTGCCTACATTCATTAGTTTGATAACCCCACATTTGCATTGGTTTCTTGCTCTATTCACTTTCTATATTCTCCTCTCAGAGTTTCCCAAAGATATTGGTATCGGGAAAAGTGGATGGAAGAAATTCAAAGCTGGGTGGAGAAACTTAGCTGCGGGTTATCTAACCTTCTTCCTCGCTTCTATAATGGGTTTCATAATAATGAATTGTAACATAATGCCAGCTGAAGCTGCTTATTTTGGAATGCTACCCGCCTTCATAGGCTTGTTTGCAATACCAAGCTTGATTATGAACATAGTCTCAAGAGTTAGAGTTCCAGAGCAGAGGATTCAGAGGAGCATAGACGCCTCATTCGTTGATGTTATAAAGGGAGGACTTGCTGGATTCTCAGGAGGAATATTTGCAGCGATTATTCCCGCTTTAACAGGAGGAGTTGGAGCTGTAATAGCTGGTCAAGCTTCTGGTCAGAGAGAGGAATCACAATTCTTAGTGTCAATGGGTGCAAATAGGTTTGTTTACTATGTTGGAGCGTTCTTCTTACTCTTCGTTCCAGGATATAGAGTTATTAGAGGAGGTCTTGCTAACTTAGCATCAACATTATATCTGCCGGGAAAATACTCTGAATTTTACGCTGCTGCAGCTGGTATTGCTCTCGGAGCAGTTCTAGCTTTCTTTTTAACAATTGCAATGGCCGCATTTATAGCTAAGAATATTCACAAAATTAGATATGATTACTTCTCTTTTGCAGTAATTATACTTCTAACAGCGATAGTAATTAGAACCACGGGAGTCATGGGCTTAATAGTGATGATTATCGGTACTGGTATAGGCTTAATACCACTAATTTTCGGCTCAAGGAGGTTAAATTGCTTGGCTGTAATCCTATTCCCCTTGATTCTAAATATGGCAGGCTTATCAGATGAGTTTGCAATGTTAATAGGATTGAGGTGAGAAAGATGAAAGGCGTTGTTCATTACTTTATAGCTGCGGCTGCAGCATCATTGATTCCAATGGTCATGGAGCTAAGCATATATGAAAAGGCATTCGTAATACTCTTTGCAGCGATAGCGGGAATACTTCCTGATTATATTGACTTTAAATTAGTTAGGTTCTTCTGGAGAGTTGACGAAGAGATAATTCCGGATTGGCCTATACCCGATACTAAGAAGATAGCAAAGAAAGTTGCTGAGCTTATTGATAAGGCTTGGAATGAAAAAAGGACAATAAACGTTCAGTTTCACACAATAAAAGTAGGCCCAAGCACGTGGAGAAGATGGTATGTTCACCTCAATCCAGATAAAAAGAAAGTGATTGTCGGTGTAGGACCTGTACAAACATTTGGAGGTAGAGATTTCCTTTCTACAGTAGAAGATATACCACCAGAAATGAGGATTGGTGAGGCATCTTTTGAGGCACCGTTAAAGTACGATTACAAGGATAGAACAATTAAAGTATCGATTCTTGTTGGTCCCATGGTAGCGTTTAGACCTAAGGAAGATAAAATAGAAGTCGTTTTCTTACCCTGGCATAGAAGTTTTAGCCATAGCTTTACATTAGGTGCTTTCATTTCAGCGATTTTCTTAGTTATTCTCCTTCTCTTAGGCTGGGCCTTTGATATAGCAAAAATATATGCTTTAGCATTTTTTGTAGGCTATGCTTCTCATGTAGTTTCAGATCATCTTGGCTACATGGGTTCAAACTTATTTTGGCCGTTCACTAAAGAAAGAACTCCGGGATTAAAATTGGCAGAATCTATAGATCCTTATCTGAATTTTGGAACATTTTGGACAATGATGGCAATACTTATTTGGCAGATGAATTATTCGATAAATCCTCCTCCTATTGATTTCTCTATAACGATTTTTGGAATCTTTGTACCAGCATACATAGCGTACCCAGTAATAGTGGTCTTGATACCATGGATAATCCTATTAATCTTAAGGAAGTATTTCTGGAGACCATCAGAAGATCCCGTTCTTAGGAACCTCCTTAGAGAGGAATTAGAGGCCATTCTTGGTTAAAAGACAATTAGTAAATTTTTACATAACATTTTACGCATTTTTTATCAAAGAACCTAATCAAACATTTCGGAGTTGATACTAACATGACCAAATATGATTTTAAAGCCGTTTTAAAGGTAATTTTTATTGGAGATCCCGCAGTAGGAAAGACATCAATTGTTAAGAGGTATGTAATGGGCGAATTCACTAAAGAATACATTTCAACGATTGGAGTGGATATTTATTCTTTGAAAGACGACATTGAGATAGAAGGAAAGAAGATTCAATTGGCTTGGCAAATCTGGGATCTGGCTGGTCATCCTATGTGGTATGAAATAAGATCTGCTACATATAGAGGAGCTCATGCTGCAATCGTAGTATATGATGTTACTAGAAGAGAGACATATGAGCATGTTCTTAACTGGTTGGAGGAATTCATGAAGGGTGCTGGAAAGAGGCCTATAGTTCTCGTAGCTAATAAAATAGATATGAGAAGGAAGGTAAAAACTGTTAGTAAGAGAGAAGGTAATAAGCTCAAGAGGATAATTGAGAAGAACATTGGAATACCCGTTGAATTTGTAGAGACCTCTGCCTTAACAGGAGTAAATATCCCAGAAGTATTTAGGAACGTAGCTTATCTTCTGCTGAAGGATGTCGTAAGTGGTGGTAATGAGTGAGAATCTAATTGATTTATATAGGACTAACGAGCGTTTTCTCATGATTAGAGCACCTCCGGGTTCTGGAAAAACTTTCTCTGCTATTAAATATGCCATTGAAAGAGCTAATGAGGGAAAAAGAATTGGTATATTTTTTAGGACAAGGAAGCAAATCGAACATGCTTTAGGGATTTACTGGACGCTTGTGAGAGGATCAGATAACTATCCTCTTGCTGTTCCAGTTGTTGGAAAAGACAAACTTTGTAGATTTCCTCCTGTGAATCCAGAAATGGCCAGATGGTGGTGCGCATTTATTGAGTGTGAATTTTCTGGTAAGTTCTCTAGGAGATTTTTGGATCTTTATGTTAGAAACAAACCAAAGAGAATAGATGAAATCGTTGGTATATCTTTTGATTCTGGTGGCTGTCCTTATCAGAATGTAATTAACGCAATTGAAAGAGCCATGATTGTTTTCGCAACGCATCCATATTTCATAAACAACTCCCTTTTTGAAAAACTTGGTCATATTGATGAAGCTATAATTGATGAAGCACATGCATTTCTGTTGGTGAAAACTGCGGAGATAAGCAAAGATGATTACTTATTCGGCAAGCAGTTTGAGGATGTTGAGCTAAATAGAGCTGGTGTAGCTTTGTACAGAGAAGGCAAGAGGAAAGAAGCATTTTCTCTTCTCAGATTTGCAAATTTTATAGAAGCTCCTGGTGATGAAATTAAAATCGATGACAAGATAATAAAGGCGGTCTTACCTAAAAATTTGATTGAGGAGAGATTGAAGGAAATATCAAAAATAATTTTGCTTTCTGCGACGATATATCCTGAGAGTTTATTTAAGAGGTTTTTCTTTCCTAGAGGAGGGGGTAAACTAATAATCAGGAAAGGTATTCTTAAGGGAGAAAATAAGGCCATTTTTGCCCTCTCAATCGGCTTAACGACGAGGTTTAAAGAAAGGAAAGGGAGCGTACTTGAAAGATATGCTAAGGTGATAAAAGCAATTAGTGAATTAGCTAAACCAATAGTCGTATTTGCTCCTTCTTATGAAATTGCGGAGATTCTTGCTAAAAAACTAAATGTGGAAGTTTCAAAGGAAAAGTTGGTTGAGAGCGATATTGTTGTAATCGCGATGAGAAGCAGGTTTGCTGAGGGAATAGAGCTAAGGGTTAAAGGTGAAGAGCCAAAAATTGGTATCATAGTTGGTCTACCGTTTCCTCGTTTAGAAGCTGAGACCCGAAAGCTAATCTCATTTTATGCTAAAAAGTATAGAATACTTCCAGGAAAATTAATAACAGCATATATTTTTAGCGGAATGATTTCTGCTTTAATCCAAGCTGTAGGGAGGATAGGAAGGAGAAGGAAGGGAGTTGTGGTTATAATCGATGATAGGGTTAAAGATTATTCTCTTGGAATTCCTATATTTGAAAATCTAAATCAGCTGTTAGAAAGAATCTCAAAAGAATTATTATGAAATATTTTTCAAAATCGTTTCGACAGTTTAAGAATTCTAATCTCTAAGACAAGTGATGTCACATGAAGCATTATATCAGGAAATCTGTTAAGAGAACCTTACTATTCATTCTCATAATGGGTATTTTTTATCCAACTACAGCATTAACATGGCTACCCTATAATAGGGAATTTGAATTTCTAGGACCATGGCTGACATGGAATGATGATCCAAAGAGAACAATAGTCATAAACTGGTGGCTTTCACAACCAATGCAAGGATATGTAATCGTATGGAATTCGACAATGAGAGAATTAATTTTAACGAAGGATGTGAGAAGAGTTCATCATATAAAGCTCGAAGGCTTAACTCCTGACAGTAGATATTTTTACGTTGTTGGAGTTTTAGAGAACGGAGAAATGGTGAATTTAACGAGGATTTACAGCTTTAAAACAGCACCTAGTAAAGTGGAGCCATTCTCATTTTTGGTTATAACGGATGAGCAATATCACATACCTTTCCTTGGCTCTACTGAAATGGCGATGAAAGCCATTAGAAATGAGAAAGCTGAGTATGATTTCATAATAAGCGTTGGTGATCAGGTAGATTCAGATAAATATGAGATTACTCGCGATACGAATATTCTTGGCATGGACATCCGCATGCCCCTCAACGTCGGTGACAGCACAAATTACATCTCGTTCGCAGAAGACGGAACACTCACGC
>CBDULE010000019.1:0-15749 GCA_965367995.1 uncultured archaeon
GATTAAAGATGCTCTCGATATATGATCAATAAGCCTGTACTTCCTAAAATAAGTCCTCCCAAATAGTATATCTTTAAGTACAGGAGGTAAAAAATAAATTAAAGCTAAACTTGCTGAATACGCAAGAATAGGTGGTATTTCTTCAAATGAAGGCGAGATTAGTAAGCTTAAAAGTATAAATTTTGAATTCCAAAAGAAAAACAATATAATAAAGGAAAGAACGGCTAGAAATAGATATTTTTTACCTTCTATTCGCTCAAATAATGCTCTAGGAGTCAAAATTTTGTTAAGACCTTTATCCTCATACTCAAAAAATTCTTTATCTAAGAAGTCGATTATTGCCCATCCCTTCTCGGTAAGTCTATATAACTTATTTTCATCTTGATAAATTAGGTCGCCTAGTAATCTTAGATGATGATATAGAACGCCAGATTTTGGTTCTAATTTTGCTAATTCTTTATAAGATGCGTAACCTTTCTTAGCTATTAGCCTCAGTATTTTGATTCTTAATGGATGGTTCAGAGCTTTGAATATTTTGTATTCATCTTCCATATGCTATCCCGAAAAAATACAAATAGATAAGAAGCTAAAAAATAAAAAACAAAGAAAAATGTTAAAGTTTTTATAAGAGGATGTTCATCTTTTTGAATTTCTTCTTATGACTACATATAAGGCCGCTGATAAGGATGCTAGTATAGCGATTATTGGAATGGCTTGACTCATTTGAATTTCCTCTGGTAGAAACGTTGCTCTTTTCACAACATTGACATAAGTTGTTATTACGATGTCATAATAATCTGTAGGAGCTGAAGATACAAGGGTATCTGTTTGAGCTATACCTAATCCGCTGGCTGAAATTTCCTCTTCTTCACGCTCTTTTTCGTGCTCCTCCTCACGCTCTTCTTCAATTTCTTCTTCTTTTTCCTTCTCAATTTTTTCTGGTTTTAGTGATTCCTCGAAAACATTTGAAAGAACCTTTAAATCATCCTTTACTATTCCCAAGAAGCTTTTTGCATTATCTAATTCTTCGGAGAATTCTATATCATCCATATCAGCCCTGAAGTTTAGCTTACTAACTACCACACTTAATTCGGATACATTATAAACCATCGTTAAGTTTAATCCAACTTTCCCGCTGATACCTTTTGTTGATATTTCGATTTCAAAGTAATTATCGTCATTATCCAAATCCCTTTCTAATTGCTTAATAGTTTCATTCCCGACCTGAACATTTGCCTTTAAAGCCAATGATGTATTATACCTAAATGCTAGTTCAAATTCTTGCTTAATCTTTGATTTTATTGTTGAAAGGTTTTCAAAAGTCATCTCCCCAGTCTTATTGAAAGTTTTCATGTAAAATTCAGTAATGCCTTCGGCAATCTCTTTAGCAGCAGCACCTTGGAAGTCTTCTTCTATAACACCAGCACCAACCGGTTCGTCTAACTCAAGATAAAGGGTTCCATTTATATTAACATTATTTTTTATGTAGCCTTCTACTCTATAGGGGTTATTTTCTGTAAGGTTATCATTAGTAAAGCCTCCATCTATACCGTCATCATCTGTCTCATACCTTATTGTTAAGTTATACTTGATTACTGTATTGATGTAACCGAATATGCTCCATGTTAGATTGGCCTTTCCAACATCCACATAAAGCTTTAAAGTTATGTTATCTCCTTCCTTGACTTCCGTTGGATATTCTACAGTTATATTAATAGGAATTATAACCTTGAGAACTATTGTTACATTTAATTCCCTGTAAATGTTTAACGTAACATTAGAACTATGGTCACTTTCAACTTCAGTAATTATAGTATTATTAAGAACAACAGCATGGAGATGTGCTACTGTCTCCCAACCTACATATACTACCTTACTCTCTACATTAGTAGATGGTTCAGTTTCCTGCGCATGCAATACTCCTATCGGAGCAATCAACATGGCAGTTATTATTATCATTAAGATTGCTAATTTCTTCATTTCTTTTACACCAAAGACTAGCTTTTTCAATAGTTTAGAATAAGGTAGACGGTGTTTATAAATAATATACTTATAAATATCTATAATTAATGATTATAGGTTTCTGTAAGAAAATTACAATTCACTATAACAACCAATACGCGCTTATAAATCGTAAAATTCTGAAATATATTCAAAAGAAAAAGATTTCTATAGGTTAGAATTACATAAAAAGAAAAATCATCCTTGCTCGAATAAGCCCTTTTTATTCAACATGTATGCTCTAATTAGAACCATGAATACGTATATGTATGAGAGAACAGCTATTAGAATTAAAGTTTCGATATAGAAGCCTAGTAGACTTCCTAGGAATATAAGGAATAACCTTACATCTCTCGTAGCAATAGGAGGTATCCTAAAATATTTTGGATGCATACCCAATGAAGCTTCAGCTCTTGCATTTGTGAAGCTCACTAATATACTTCCAGAAAGTGCCATGAATGAGATTATAAATAATTTCTCTGCTGGAAATAAAGTACTCGTTAGAACAAAATAAGAGAGACAGACGATTACTGAGATGTCTACAAGCCTATCTAGAAGTGAGTCTAAGAAACCTCCAAATTTCGTTTTTTTATTCAATATTCTTGCAACTTCTCCATCAACGCCATCAAGTATCGAAGCAAGCTGGATTAAAATTCCGGCAATTATTGGCCTCTTTAAGATATAAAAAAACGAGGAAAAAATCCCAAAAAGTGTGGTAAATATTGTTATCTTATTAGGTGATGGATTCTTATGCACCTTGAGTAAAGCCTTTGTTATCACTCCTGAGATTCTTCTGTTTATGTATTTCGAAATAACTCCATCCGTGGGCTTTCCGAAAGCCATAATCTCTCACCTAAGTCTTCAAAAACTCTTCGAAGCACGATTCTTCCTAACCCGTATAAAAGTCTCCTCAAATCTCTTACCGTATCTATCTCCATCCAGGGAATCCCCGTTATATCTGAAACTTTAACCTTATGACCAATTGATATCGAGAAGTTCACAATATCTGCTACTGAGAAAACTTTAAGGTTTCTCTCAAGAAACTCAGCAACCTTAATTACCTTTTTACTTATTATAAACACTCCAGCATCTATAAAGTTGAAATCTGTCAACTTCTTACTTATTTTGATTACCTCCCCATCCTTATTAGCTAGGATTTTTGTTGCTTCCTTAATATCTATTAGCATTGGATCAGAATCTCCAGCTATTATTATACTAGCATTATCTCCAAAGTCCTTTAATAGCTTTAGAGGTACGCTGGCTGGATATACATGGTCAGCCATTGATAGGAAGAAGTAATTGTCATGTACAGCCTTTAAACCGAGGTATAAGCTGTATCCATTTTCTCTCTCGCTGTATCTGTTTACAACTATCTTGTAACTTATTTTCTCCTTCTTAAGGATGGATTTAATTCTCTTTTTTAGATCTGGCTTAGTAACAATTATAAAGCGATCTACGCCGATAGAGTGAAGGATTCGAACAGGAATCAAAAGTAGGGGAACACCAAATATTTTAATCAACGTTTTTGATAGTCCTCCAGTGTATCTAGATAGCCTCTTACTTTCTCCCGCAGCAAGTATAATAGCTTCTCTTATTTCCATTGTAAACACCCTAAAAAAGTTATTTAGATAAATGTTTTTATAAGGGGATTGGTTTCAGCATTAGTAGCCCGAGAACCTAATAAAAAAGATTTTTAATAATAGGATTTACTTAAAAATTTTATATGATAGACTGATGAGGGCGTAGGAATTATATGGTAAGCATCACAGAATTATTTCTTCCACCAGAGATAAATTCTGAATATTATTTCACAATATTAAAACTGATTAGAGACGGTATCAATAATACTGAAATGCTGGCTAAACATTTAGGATTGTCAAAGGAGAATACCTCCAGAGCTCTTTCAGTACTTAAAAAACTTAATCTTATAGAAAGGCAAAAGAAGAGTACAATTCAATTGTCCCCACTCGGCTTTATTATACTTTCTCAAAATGGATTTTCCTACTTAAGAGAAATCTTTCCATCAACATTTAAGGGCTCAGAACTCATTCTAAAGATGCTAAATGAACCTAAAGAAGAACAACGATTGATAGAAGACATTTTAAGGGAACTTAATGTTGATAAGTATGAGCAGAAGATGAGGATAAAATATGCTATAAAGAGGACAATTGATTTTTTAGAGATATTGGGGATTGTAAAGAAAGATGGAAATATAGTTCATAGAGAAAAGATACCCTCATGCAAGGTATCAATAGTCGAGATAACTGACTTTATAAAAGGAGCGATTTCTAGCTTTTCAAAAGGATGCGAAAGCAAAATTAAGAGAGTAAGCTTGATTATAGAATCAACCGAAGATATTGATGCAAATTTGATTGCAGCCTTTATTTCTGGAGCATTAGCTTATTTTCTAAATAAAATAAAGAAGTAATTTTATTCTTCAGGAGGAATGTCTGGCTGAACTTTCTGGAAGATTAAAGCTCCTAAGAAAATGAATATTGCTGCAATAATCGTCCATATAATGTAATTCGGATCAATTTTAACGATGTATCCTGTTAACCAATAAGCAGCTGCCTGAAAGATGTTCAGAACAAGGCCGTTAAGTCCAAGGTAAGTTCCAGCTCTTGATACATTTGTTGCTCTTGCATTCATCTCAATAATGTTTGCCTGGACAACATATACCATAATCCAATATCCCGCTATCCCTACAGCTGCTGCTCCAAGAACGATAACTGAGAAAATAGCTTGGTCTGGGATGAATATCCTCAAGGGGAGAATTAAGAGAAATATAACCATTATCATTAATGAATAAGTCATTGTTTTCTTAACTGTAATCTTGCTAGGAAGTTTCATCCATATGAAGAAAGCAACTAGTATCGTAAGCATTAGTCCCATGGATACGCCTAAATATTGAAGACCAACGAATCCAAGGCTCTCAATGAACGGTAAGAGCAAAGTTATGACTATGACCAAACCAACTGAAAGAGTTCCCTGAGCGAGCATCCAATAAACGAAGTTGATATCATGAAGAACGATAGCAATTTCTTTAAGAGATAATTTTGGTATTGGCAAGTATTTCTTTGGCTCCATTAAAATTACTGTTGGAGCTATGTACATAATTATTTCAATGATTGATAATACAAGAAGCATCTGGAAAAGTAATTTTGTATTGTTGATAATCATAGGCATTAAGAAACTTCCTCCGGTTCCAACTATGTTTCCAAGAAGGTTAAATATGTTTTCATATCCTGATACCTCGCTTCTTTCATGCACTTCAGTTATTTCTGGCATCCAAGCCTGATATGGTGTTAAGAGATAACCATACGCAAAGTTAAATGCTGATATAAAGAATGCTTCATATGCAAAAAGGAGCATCTGGTCTCTCACATCAATGAAGAATTCGGGGAAGAATAGGAGTAGAAAGGAGACTGCTAAGAATATGGAGCCACTGATAATGTATGGTTTCCTTTTTCCTAACTTCGGATGAACTGTTGCATCGCTAATATATCCCATCACAACTCCAGATATTGCTATAGCTAATTTTCCTATACCATTAGCAATGCCATTCAATACGGGATTCAAGTTATATTTCTTAAGGTAAACATAGAAAGTAGCTAGGGAAGCAATGTTTAACAAAATAGTAGAGCCGAATCTTCCAGAACCATAAACAATTTTTTGAAGTCTCGTTAAACCCATATATTGAACACCTTAAAACTCGTATTTTTCTCCTGGCTTTAATATTACTACTTTCACATCTGGAACTTTTTCTTTGACGAGCTTCTCAAATTCATAGGGATCCGCTCTTATTACAGGGAAAGTATTATAATGCATAGGAATAACTACTTTTGGCTTAAGTAATTCAACAGCCTTTGCAGCTTCAAAGGGACCCATTGTAAAGTGTCCTCCTATCGGTAGAAGAGCTATATCTGGTTTATAAAGCTCGGATATCAGAGCCATATCACCAAATACTCCAGTGTCTCCCGCATGATAAATTGTTCCTTCTTTGCCCTTTATTACAACCCCAGCACATCTTCCAGTATGAAATGCTGGTGTAAAGTACGCAGTTATTCCCTCAAGCTTTATTGGTCCTCCTATATTAGCACCTATTGAATTTCCTCCCTTCCTCTCTACATCCAGAGCTATTTCATATAATGTTACAACAGGAGCTCCAGTCTTCTTAGAAATCTCTACGGCATTTCCTAGATGATCTCCATGATCATGCGTCACGAAGATGTAATCAGCACGTTTAATATCATCTAATTTAACAGCAGCTTGAGGGTTTCCCTCAATCCAAGGATCAATGTAAATCAATTTCCCACTCAGTTCTATCTCAAATGCAGCATGACCTAAAAACCTCACATAGGCCATAATTATTCACCAAAAGCAGATTTAAATAAAAATAGATAATTGAGCTTAAAAAGAATTACTCCCGCAAGAATAAGAATCAACATCTGAGTCTCTTAATACCATTTTGCATTCTCAAGAACTTTATCTAAATCCTGAATTAAGACTATTGTAGATTCGTCGTCAACTCCTGCAACTAGCATAAGTAGCTTGTCAAAATCTTTAAGATAATTATTTACATCTGGCATAAATCTATAAACATCATTTTTATCCAATACTAATCCTCCAGTTACAAATATGACTCCAGGTCTCTGTCCGCTATAGGGATAATCTATAGGAGTTAATGGATCCTGTATCTCCGCGAGCAAATTACCATCCTCATCTAATATAACACCATAGTTTATGTAAATACCAGCAGTTCCTTCCCCTTTCAGACCGCCAATTCCACGATACACAACGTGATATACGAATAAATATTTGTTATTTCCGATTTTTACAGTTGTTCCTCCTCCAGTTTTTTCTTCTTCTTTTCTCGGCCTAAATACGGTATATGTAAAAGCATCTTCAACAACGTTTGGATTATCCTTATCTATGTAGCCCAATGCTAAAACGTTTCTGGGAGCGTATTTATAATTAGGTCTTATCGTCATAACTTTTTCCGTCACTCTAAATGAATCCCTATTATCAGAGAGGACAGTATCTCTATACATGATTGGAGCAACTTCTTCATCTTTAATAATCCACGAGATTACTGGTTCAGCTACTGGGAAACCAGGTCCTCTAAGAACAGTAACAAAGAAAAACTCATCGTTGATAGGCGAAAATCTTGGGTCCTCCAGACTCTCATACGGTAATCTAGCTCTAATGAATATTCTTGTAGGATATGATTTATTGGGAATTCTCATCTCAGGACTCAAAAATTCATTTCCGAAGCTATCTATCTCAGTTATACCTAAGAAAGTTCTTGATGGCTCGAATGTGCCAAGTCTTATTAGCATTAGTAGTTTTCCGTTTTTCAGCTTAATCGAAGGATTATAAGCCTGTATAAGAGGCAACCCCATTTCGAAATTTCTCGCAGTTAGAATCCTATAAACAGTCAATAAGCTACTCCTGTAATATCTTGTAGGATATCCGTCTTCTTGCTCTTTCCTAAGCTTGTTTATCAATAATCCATCCACATTATGATCTATATGCTTCGATACGACATTATGCATATATTCATAAAATGGTAATGTTTTTCTGAACTTTGATAGTTTGATGCCAAGTTTCATTATCAACAACCTGTTTTTGTACTAACTAAACGGATTAAGTGTTGAGTTCTTTCTTTACTCTTAAAAATTTATTGCAAGTAATTAAGAGAAAGATTACCGGAAGTTTTTAACACAAAATTAAACTGTTTTTTATAGCTTAAATTGCGGATTTTTAATAATATTTAAAAGCTTGTTAGCAATTCATGAAAGCTTAGATTAAACTTAGGCTCTAAAGGTGAAATTCGGCTTGAAATTTGTTTATGATACTAAAGTAAGGCCACGATACGAATATAGTTTTAAACTTACATCAATGTTCTACGCTACTCAATGGGATTTTGATGGCAGAAGATCATACATACCTTTCGAATATGAGGGAAAATTATCCTGCGTTGTAATCAGAGAGTTTCATGAGGATCTAAAATTAGAAATTTTTTCCGAATCTTCGGAGTCCATACTCATTGAAAAAGCATTAAAGATAGCTAGTCACGTAATGGGATTTGATGAGGATCTATCTGAATTTTATGAGTTAGTATTAAATGATAAAATATTGTGGCCGATAGGTTGGCCTTTAAGAGGAATCCATTTGAGAGCAGTTCCAGGTGTTTGGGAGGGTCTTGTCATAAGCATATGTCAGCAGAATGCCAGCTTTTCGCAAGGATGGAGAATGGTAATAAACTTTAGGAAGCTCTTTGGAAAAAGAATTTTTATTCAGGAGTACAAACATGAATGCTATGCTTTTCCATCTCCAAGAACCATTATTAATCTTGGGAGAAATATAACTTCTGCTGGAGTAGGCTATAGGTATAAAACGATTTTGAATGTTGCTAAAGCTATTTTGAGTGATGAAGATCCTTTTACAGTAAAAGGAGTTGGTGAATATACTAGAAGAGTCTCAAAAATAATTTCTTTGAGAGACTATTCGAAAATGCCCGTTGATAAATGGTTTAGGAAACTTATACCTTTTGCGTATGCTGGAGCGAGAGAGGAATGGAGTACTCGGAGAATTGAAGAATTCGCGGAAAAGAAATGGGGCAAATGGGCTGGATTATCTGCAATAATGCTTACAGCAATCACAGCGGCTGAGCCTATAAGCTCCCTTCTAAGAAAGTTAGAAAGAGGCTTTCTTACACCAATTCCAGCAAAGCCTTCTCCATTGACTTTATGGAGATATAAAATTTAACCTTCTCCTAGTGGAAATATTAGAAATCACATTATGATTTTTATCTCGGTTTTCAAGCTTTCTTAGATGTTTTATGTGCCTACTATTGACCATTATTATCATGCTTCTATCTAGAGATAGTCATTTATAATCTGCTTTCTTCTTTTTCGAAACCTATAAAAATAAAATGCAATCTCTAAATATTAAGCTTCAAAAAGAGGTTATTATTTTGGATGCTATAACTAAATTTATTGAGGAATATCCTGCCGTAAAAGATGAAACCTTTGAAGAGTTGAAAAAACTTGCTGATGAGAAGAATTGGGTTGGCATCTCTAAAGCAATAGAACTTATTTTAAATAAAGATTTTGATGAAGCAATGGACGCTGTAAAGGACTCCTTAAAATCCGATAATATTGATGAGAAGAATATAGCTACACTACTCTGGGCGCAACCAGCAATTTTCTTTATAATTCTTTTAGCAGATTCTGGAGGAATTAAAGACGAGAGAGATGTGGTTTTGACCATTATAACAATATTCAAAAATATGAAAGGGATCTATGAAAAAGCTGCTAAAAATGTAGGCTATATGTTAACATCATATTTTCTAGACTACTTTACGAGAAACATTGAGATGAAAAACATTGATGAAGCTATAGCTTTAATCTTACTAGCTAGAGAAGCATCCAAACTTACTGGTGATGAAAAATTAATGGAAGAAATTGAAAAAATAATAAGTGAGTTAAGATAAGACTACTAGCTAGCATAAATTTTTAGGACTAAATTATTTAGTCTTATCTTCAACCTCAATTCCTCTAATTTTTGATATAAATAAAGGATTTGTCACACAAAACTTACAACCGCTCTTTGCAACTTCAGTATCATATCTTTTATGAATTTCGCAGAGGAGGCCTTTTACTCTCACCATAGCACATATTTTACAGAAATATTCGAGTTTTTCCTCCACACCTAAATTATTGTTCAATAAAGCTTCTGCAAATTTTCTAATCTCTGCCATTATATCTTCATATTCCTCAAGGTTTATTACAGCACCCCTTATTCCCTTAATGTAGTGGGATACGGCGGGTTGAGATATTCCTAAGAGTTTGGCGATTACCGTTTGTTTAACTTTGAACTCAAAATATAATATCTTAACAAGTTCGGCTCTTATAGCGGGAATAACAGACTTCACCGCGACCTCACAAGGTAACATCATATTTATTACCTTCTAAACCTTTTGAAAAATTACTTAAGTAATGATTTACTATAACACTGTTATTTAATTTTAAGTATTTAAATATGCGCATTGGATCGCCATAGTTAGGATTCATAGATGTCAAGAATTAGATTTTAAGAAGAAAAAATAAAAGATGTTTTTCTCTATAATCCAACAACTCTCCTTCTAGAGCATTCTCAATCTAACTCCTCGACTTCTAACTTTCTGCTTAATTTCTCTTTATGAAGTTCCTCAAGTTTCCTTTTAACTTCCTCTCTTATTGCTCCTTTAAGTGGATATTTAGAAATTATAATAGCAGCTAACATAGCACCAATGAACGCAAATATGCTTATAAGCAATCTTATACCAAATATCGCACTTTCAGTTTGCACTGGAGCTCCTTCAACATAACCAAAAGGCTTTAGCAGGAGCAGTGTAGCGCTTACTAATAAGGTTGCTAACCTAATAATCAGAGCGTTTGTTCCAAAATAGGCTCCTTCTCTCCTTTTTCCTGTAACGTACTCATCGTAATCTATTGCCTCTGCAATCAAAATGTCAAATACGTACATAGGTGATGCTACACTTACCCCTATTAATATAGCAACTATAATAGCTTCCATTAGAGTTCGGATAAACAACAATGGAAGCAAAGCGAATCCAAAGAATAACAAACCATAAAATGCTGACACATAAGGGCCGCGGGATACTGCGATTTTATTCCAAATGATTATAGAAGGTATCATAGTTAAGAGAATTACAAGGTAAAGTATTCCAGTAACAGTTTGTTCCTCTCCTAATGCGAATTGAACGTACACTGGTAACAATTGTTCCATAAGCAAGACAGAATATTGTAGCATTAAATTGGTAAATACAAAGATTACGAAAACTTTATTTCGGAAAGTATACCTTAGGGCTTCTAAAACTGGCATCGGCTCCTCCACAAGATAATAACCCTTTTCTTCGGATCCTAATAAGGAGATGAATAATGAGATAGCAGTCAATAATCCTAAAAGGACACCCATACCAAACCAGCCAAAGGCATCAACTAACATTGGAACTAAACCAAGACCAAATATTGTTCCTATGATTCCGATCCATGATCTATATTGCTGCACTTCAGCTCTCTCCTCTAAACTTTCAAACATTTCTGGGAATAAAGCTGTCCAGGCAAGTATAACTGCAGTATAGAAGGTATCGAATAGAATTCCTATTATTGTGAAGTATAGGAATAGATCGTAGGGTAATCCAAAAACATGAATTGGAACACCAAGTATCTCAAAGCTAATTAATTCGGCATTTATATGCTCGACTTTAGGAGCCCATGTAAACATAAAGGCCAGCATTAGAGGAATATTTCCATAGATGACGAGTGGTATTCTTCTTCCCCTCTTCGTCTTAAGTTTATCAGATAGGAATCCAAATAATGGATCATTAATCGCATTCCAAATTCCATAAATTGCAAAGCCTAAAGAATACAAATGGACTGGTAAAGCACATATCTGTACGTAGAAGTAGAATAAGAATGCATTAAATGCATTGTACGAAAGGGAGGCAGCAAATGATCCTGCTGAATAAGCAATCTTCTTCCATTTAGGATACAAGTTCAGAACACCTCTCAAGAAAGTTTTAAATATTTTTCAAAATTTCAATAAAAACCTTTATGTATAGAATAATAGGAAAACGTAGCTTACACTTTTTATCCCATGCGAGGCGAGAATTTCTTTTGTAAATCAGCATGTTCAAGTAATTTTATTATATCAGCATCTTGGAGTTCGGATATTGCATGCCTTATTAAAATCCTTCTCGCGAGCTCTACAACTCTTGGTTCAACCTTCACAAAAGCATCTACTGCGTCCAAGAAGTGAGGACACCCACTTTGAGAAGATTGCTCATTAGTCCAAGATAATATTCTATCTATTCCAAGATTTCCATAATCAAGAATCTCGACAGTCACGGACTGATCTGAATTTTTCGGCTTGATGAATGAAATGTGAAGTTTTTTAAGCCAGCTATGCTCTTCGAGATAACTATCCAAGCGTGAAGAATTAATTAAGTTTCCAGCAATTGCTTCAATAACCTCTTTTTTCCCTAAAAGTCCTAATTTTATGCATTCACCTCTATTGAGCATTAATGTTGTTATAGCTTTATCATTAGCCGTATCCATAAGGTCTTTAAACTCAGTGTTTTTCTTTAAAAACATCCTTGCAAGTATTTTGCTCCTCACTCTTTTTACGACGCCTATCAATGATACTTTTAATTCTTTTGCTTCATAAATCATATCCTCAGTTACCGATTCTAATTCTCTAACTGCTTCAATTCTAGGTGGAGGTAAAGGTAAAGGAAGTATTGGTCCGTCTATAAATATCGCATCAAAATCAAAACCTTCAATACCTTCCCTTTTATTTTTCAAGAGCTTCAGAGCTAATTTTCTCTCAAGCACATGCGATTTAGCCGAGATTATTAAGCTGGATACTGGTTGCTTAGTGACAAGATCAACATCTACAATGATTGATCGATTGACCTCAGAATTAGAACTGAGATATCGAGGAAATCTTATGTAACCAGCAATATAAACAACAAAGTCTCCATAAACAAGAGATAGGGGAGAGGTTAAAAATGATGTGTCTATGGCGAATGATACTATAGGCTCGCTGTAAGTAGAAAAATAATCTGGAATGCTTACTATACAATCACCAGCCTTCTTTAATTCCTCCTTAATAAACTTAATAGCTGGCTTGAGCCTCTCATAATTATCGATGAATTGCTTACTGATCCTCCGAATTTCCTTGTATATCCTATTCAGTATCTCAGGGGATAAATCCCTCTCGATTTCATCATAATAGTACATTAATATTCACCTGGAGCTTTAACCTCTTTAACCCTAATAACAATCGGTTTTCTGAATGGGTTCATCAGCCCAGCGACGAAGAACTCTCTTTGATCCAGCTGAGCCAAGCTTTGTAAAGTGACTCCAGAAATATCAGCAAATTTTGATATTTCATCTAGATCTGTTGTCTGGTTTAACCTTGAGAAGAATATTGTGTTTATGTTTGCTCTTATATCAGTGCTAACGCTGTTAGCAAGTCTTTGAGATGCTATTATTAAACCAATAGCCCATTTTCTCCCCTCCCTAGCAATTTTTTCCACTTGTTCTTCACAATATCTAGCTCTATAAGCATAATTTTGAGCTTCATCGATTACAAAGATGATTTTCTGCTCTAGATTTCCACCTCCTCCATTTTTACTCTTCTGCACTGCTTCTATGACTCTATTCCAAACCGCTCTTATTATACTCGCAATAATAGCTCTTTTAGCTTCTATTGTGTCCTCTAAAGATAAATCTATCACCAATGGAGCGTTCATTGTTCTCTTAAATTCTCTAGCGTAATCTATAACATCGTCTGGACTCAAACTTCTTAATAGAACATTAGCTACTTCGAAAGGCTTGACGAACAATTCCATTCTAGTTTTTAATTGAACGTCAGCATATTTCGCACCCATCTGTTTTGCTATCCTAGGTATGAGATTAAGTAACTTCTGATAGAACAAATCAGCAAGCTCCTCTCTAGATACTTCATCTTCAGCTTTTGAATAATCGTTCATTATGTCAATCATCTCCCTGATAATAGCATCATTGCTCTCACCATCTTCAAGCTCACTGAATAGCTTAAGAAACGCTCCCTCAATATACTGAGCCACATTCTCAGAGACCCTAGTCTTTGAGACAAGCCAGTTTGCTGCTGTTATCGGATCAAGTTTAATCTCTGTAGAATAAATTGTGCTTCTCGGATAAAATGGAGCGAAGTCCATACCAGTATGGTCAAATATTATGACAGAGTAATCGGTTTTTTGAACTATCTCATCCACGAGGGCCTTAATCAACCTAGATTTTCCCATACCAGTCGCTCCAAAAACTCCAACATGATACCTTAAGAATTTCGGATTAAGAGGAATCTCTAGACCGGGAGTATATTTGTGCTCACCAATTACTAATGGTTTTTCTCCCTCTAGAAATGATTCTAACAAAACGGAAAGGATTTTTCCTTTCTTTAGCAGATGGACTTTACTTCCTGGAAAAGGAATATAAGTTACGGTATTGCTTAAGCTCTTTATTTCACCATTCTCTATCTTCAGCTCGGCGAGAGGAATTATCTCAGCATTTGTATAAGGAAGCTTCTCAACATCCTCATACATGTGGGGAAAGTCAATTATGCTCACCCTCTGATACTGCCTTAAGAAAGGTTCTAGCCTTCTGATTCTCCTAATCACACCGAGAATTGCTATATCACTAGCTCTTTCATCGATAATTACAGCAAGATTTTCCTCTCTTATTCTAACTTCTGGACCGCCTGAGAATAGTGCAAAAGGAATAGATATTGCGTTTGCATTTGATAGAACGAAGCCAATTTTTTCTCCTAATATTTCTTCTAATCTGGCAGAATTACCCATCATAGCACCTATAAAAGCATACTTAGATATATTATCACTGTGCTTTCCATATTTAAGTAGACTATAGTGAAAGAAAAAGTAAAGGA
Organism: uncultured archaeon; assembly: GCA_965367995.1. Lineage (GTDB taxonomy): Archaea > Asgardarchaeota > Njordarchaeia > Njordarchaeales > Njordarchaeaceae > Njordarchaeum. The sequence continues at coordinate 14,500 of CBDULE010000019.1, forward strand.
CTGTTAGCTCTTTCTGAGACCGAATCCGTCTTTTTCAGTAAGCTTTTAACCTAATTTAAGAGAATACAGGAAAAGTAAAAGTCAGCAAGGTAATGGTAGTATTATACTCCAAATAAGCTGTAAATGAAGCTTACAACTGAGACTAGAATTATGGTAAAGAACAGATCCGTTAGGGTAGTTACCAAGGGAATGGCAAAATTATCGGGATTCATGCTGTAATTAAAAGAAGTTATTGCGATTACAAAGCCAAGAAAGGAAACTATAAAAGCGCCTATTAAATTTACGATATAAAGAGCTAAGATAAAGGGAAGCATCCTATTGACATTTCCAGATGATAAAACACCAATCGCTCCGTAAACTGTAAAAATTGTCATACCAGCGAACAGGATAATAAAGATATTGGTCAAATTTTCGGTTTCGAAATAACTACTGATTATTGGTTCTATGGTACCTCTGTGAAGCCTTGTTGTTGTTCTAGAGGAGTACATAGAGCCTTGGTCTCCTAAACATGTAAGTATTGTAGGGAGAATAATAAGTGCCTCTGGATATGCTATCAAGACATTTTCAACAGATTTTAGGAAATGTCCTGATATTGATGCAATTGATACTGCTAAGATACCAGCTGAGAAGGCCTCTTTGACTGTTTGCTTAAAGAGAATATCGTCATAATATTCGTAAACGAGATAAGCAACAAGAAATACAATAATTATTGCGAATATGATTAGAATAGTCCTGAATATTCCTTTCAGCGAAAGAATAATGAAGAAGTAATAAATTGCTGAAATAATGACGTCGTTAATTGATGATATGATTGGATAGGTTACTAAATCAGGGTCTAGACCAACTGTGAATGAGAGAGACGCAAATAAAGCTGTTATGAAAATGGAAATGAAAACAGATATGACGAAAGCGGAAATCACAACCAATAATAACATAGTTAAATAAACTGATTTGAATAAAATAATAATCGAAATCGAAATTAAGGAGGTAGTGTAGAGAGATACGAGAAAGGATGTTACTATAACCGAGCTTATAAGTGAGTAAAATTCAGGAGTATTATTTCTTATTGAAGGCCTCATAGAACCCAAGTGAAGCATAGTAGTCATATTCCCACTGCTAACCCCTGCTATAGCTCCTCTTCCAGAAAGAAGTGGAGGATAAGCGACAAGAACCCATGGAACTGTCTCTTATACACATCTCCGAGCCCACGAGACCTCTCTACATCTCGTATGCCGTCTTCTGCTTGAAAA
>CBDULE010000020.1:0-15047 GCA_965367995.1 uncultured archaeon
GCAGAAGACGGCATACGAGATGTAGAGAGGTCTCGTGGGCTCGGAGATGTGTATAAGAGACAGTTATTTTGCTGTTATAATTGCTCCATTTCTTCTGATGGTTTTATGTAGCTTTCTTCCTCTTCTTCTGTTATCTCAGGTTCTTCTGTTGCTTTTTCTTTTGTGGTAGCTATTTTATAAGCGTCGTATATTACGAATGCGTGCCAGAATGGTATTAATATCCACCACTGAAGAAGAAATATTAAGGCGTAATCAATCACTACTGTTAAGAACAGGATAAATATTCCTCTCTGAATCTCACCCTCTATTGCCTGGCCTAAACCTGGTACTAGGCAGGATGCGAGTGGGGCCATTATTCTATTTCTCATGAGTTTTTCACCAGTATTAAGCTTATTTTTGCGGTATTGCTTTTTACATGTACTACTTCTTCTTAGAGAAAAATTCTTTCTGTCTTAACCTGCTGTCAATCTTTTTTCGCATTTTTATATATGAAAGCTTTTAGTTTAAGAAATGTGCGATATAATCTATGTAATAATTTGCTAGGTGATTTTTTTGGAAAAATCTGAGCTCTTTAGAACAGCGGATTGGAAGACTGAAAAACATGTTCCCGTAATAGAAGTTCCAGATAAAATTAAGAAGGGGGAAGTTGTTAAGGTTGTTATACACGTTGGTAAAGAGATACCTCATCCCAATACTACAGCACACCATATTAGATGGATTAAACTGATTTTCTGGCCTGAAGGTGAAACATTTCCTTATGAAATAGGCAAAGCTGAATTCCTTGCTCATGGGGAATCCACTAAGGGTGCCGATACCAGCACTATCTATACTGAGCCTTATGCTGTATTCGCTTTTCGAACGGAGAAGCCTGGTAAATTAATCGCGATTTCTTACTGTAATATTCATGGATTTTGGAAGTCTGAAAAGAAAATTGAGGTAGAATAAAGGTGAAATACATGCTATCGAAAATTCCGATAATCCTAGAAAAGATTGATGAGAAGGATATTGATAAGGAAATATTAAGAGCGGCCATTATCGCTGAACTGGATGCTATTAATTTGTACGAGCAAATGGCAAATTTGACCAAGAATGAAAAACTTAAGAAACTTCTTTTGGATGTTGCGAGAGAGGAAAAGACTCACGTTGGAGAGTTTCTTGCTCTCTTATTAAAACTTGATAAAGAACAGGAAAAAGAACTTAAAGAAGGCGAGAAAGAAGTCAAAGAACTTCTTGAAGAATAATAATTGTAAACCTTTCTCAAAACTTATTTTTTGAAGAATACTTTTTATGAGCGCTAAATTTTAAGAATTAAGAAAGGAAAGACAAAAATTATAAATTAGGGGATCTCTGTCTTTTAGTAGTATGCGGTGGGGGCGTAGCCTAGCCAGGTTATGGCGGCCGGCTCCAGGAAATTATGTGTGTTGTGGAGATACCGGTTGGCCGGGGTTCAAATCCCCGCGCCCCCACCAACTTTTCTAAGTTCTTCTTTGGTGAAAGTATCATGGGAGAATTTTCAAGTATCACTTTGAGAATCATTGGTTTAGCGCTCTCTTTGGTAATGCTTACAGCATTGCTTGGTCAACTAGTTTTCCTATATTTCGGGGGAATTATAGAATTCTTCGAAAATATGGGCTTTTATTTCACTTATAGGACAAAATTAACTGAAGCTTTATTGGCCATAGTATTCTTTTACTACGTCTATAATCTTGGGATATCAAGGGAGGGAGCTCTAATAATTATAATCCTCTACTCCTTTCTTGCTTTTGCACTTGGAAGAGTATCAAAAAGTACTGGTCAGTCTTTACTATTTGGAATCATTGCTCCATATTTAGCCCTAGTTATATTGTTACTCATTGTTAATAATCCATTAACATTCCTAGAATTCGCATTCATGTACGGATATACTGCTTTTCAATCTTTAATAGGAGCGATTTTTGCAATAATTGGAGCATATTCAAAAGGTGAGATGTAGCCCCCTCGGGAGCCCGACTCCTCATTAAGCCCTCTTCTAGGGCTTATTCAGGTCGGGCCGACTAAGGGGGCCTATTTATTATTTCTTCTCAGAGCTCCTTATTTTGAAAAGCATTATGCTTTTATTTTATAGCTAGAAGTTTATTTTAAAGAGCTAAGCTTGGACTTAGAGGTGAATTGAGTGGCGTCACGGTATGCTGAAAAGCTTGCTACAATATCTTATGCGGAGTTTTTCAAGAGATTGTATGGAAGAACTTTTCCACGACCTCAGGAGCTTGTAATTGGAAGAGTTGTTAGAATTGAGAAACATGGAATCTATATTTACCTTGATGAGTATGATCTAGAAGCTTATGTTCCTCTCAAAGAATTATCAACAAAACTTGTAAATCATCCCAGAGAGATTGTGAAGCTTTATCAGAGAATCGTAGCCAGAGTTTATAAGGCAGACCCTCATAGAAGGATTGTAAATGCATCACTTAGGCGTGTTCTTCCTTCTGAAAGAGATAGAAAACTCCAAGAATGGAGGAAAATGAGACGTTCTCTTATGATATTGCAACAAATTGCTAATGCGTTAGGAGTATCGCTTGAAGAAGTTTTAGAAAAAATTGGAAAACCATTGTTTGAGCTATATGATACAATCTATGATGGTTTTGAGGCCGTTGTTAAATGGGGCGATGAAGTACTTCGAGAAATAAATATTCCAGAGGAATGGATTCCGACTGTTACAAAGATTCTAAAGGAGAATATTAAGCCTAAAGAACTTGAAATTAGGTTTACTATACTGATAAGCACACTTGCTCCTGATGGTATTTCTAGGATTAAGAGAGCATTTAAAGAAGCTTTACAAGTTGCTCCTGACAAGATATTCGCCGAGTATATATCCTCTCCAAGATACCTCATAAAAGTGAAGGGATATGAATGGAAGGAAATTAGGGATACCTTTGAGGAGTTCTTCTCAAAACTTAAGGAAATAATATTGAAAAATAATAAATGGCCTACAGAAGTAAGCTACGAAATTGAAGACAAGAAACTGAAGGCAAAAGCTAAGAAGGCGAAATAAGCAATGCCCAAAAGGATTTATAAATGTCTTAAATGCGGTAGGTATACTCTTCATACTAATCAATGTCCTGTATGTGGAGGACCCGTTGCCCCCGCTCATCCACCTAGATTTTCTCCTAAAGATAAATATGGTAAATATAGGAGGATGGTTAAATACGGTATTAGCAACTTTTCAGAAAAATAATTAATTATTTTCATTCTTCAATAAGTTTTTCAATAGTCTGAGGGAGGTCTGATATTTTAACTCTTATCTGTTCACGTGTATCACGAAATCTTATCGTTACAGTATCATCCTCGAACGTCTGATGATCGATTGTGATACTAAAAGGCACCCCAATTTCATCAGCTCGTGTGTAACGTCTTCCTATTGAACCAGAGGTATCCATAAAACATGTAAACTTCTTCTTTAGCATTTTGTAAATTTCCTCTGCTTTCTCTATGAAGGGTTTTTTACTTAATAAGGGATAAACACCAACAAGATATGGAGCCAATTTAGGATGAAGTTTAAGAACAGTTTTTCCATCGCTTGTCTTTGTGTATGCTTCCGTAATAACCGCGAAAAATGTTCTTTCTACTCCCCATGAAGGTTCTATACAATAAGGTACAACTTTTCTTCCGCCTAGTGGAACATATAGTTTCTCCTTACTGAATTTCATATGACGCTTTAAGTCATAATCGGTCCTATTTGCAATTCCTTCTATCTCTTTCCACCCTATAAAGGGGAAATAATATTCTATATCGAAAGTTTGTACTGCATAATGAGCAAGCTCGGTCTCAAGATGTTCCCTTACTCTAAGGTGCTCAATAGACAGTCCAATCTTTAGAAACCATTCAAGAGATTTACCAACCCAATAAGCATGCCACATATTGCTAAAAATACCATCATTATAAGCGTCTCCAAGGCTCATCTCTTTCGGTTCTTTCCCCCGCTTTTGCATTTCTTTTGTCCAAATTTTTACAGTAATCTTATCAACTTCGTGGAAATATGGACAATCATTAGCTTGTTCTGGATCTATGAAATATTCAATTTCAGCGATTTCAAATTCACGGCAACGGAAGATAAAACCTCGAGGAGAAATTTCATTCCTAAAAACTTTACCATATGCAGCAATTCCGAATGGAAGCTTATTTCTAGCGTATGTAACATACAACTTAAAATTCACAAACATTGCTTGAGCCGTTTCAGGACGAAGATAAGCGATTGCTGTCTCATCTTTGATAGGACCGATGTAAGTCTCCATCATTAAGTTAAATTTACGTGGCTCGCTGAGTTCACCGCCACATACAGGACAACGAATATTATGCTCCTTAATCAGCTTTGAAAGAACCTCAGGAGAGTAATCAGTGATCTTGATATTCTTCTCCTCAAGAAGCTCATCTGCCCTATACAACCTATGACAATTCTTACATTCGACGATCCAATCAATAAACCTCTCCACATGACCACTGGCAACCCATACACGAGGATTCATGATCACTGCTGGGTAAAGACCAAATACATCATCCCGGCTTCGAACAAAGAAATCCCACCACCAATTAAGCAAATTTCTCCTAATCTCAACTCCAACAGGACCATAATCAAAGAAACCAGCAAAACCACCATAAATCTCAGAACTTGGAAATATTATCCCACGTCTCTTGCACAAAGATACTAACTCTTCAAGCGTGATTGACATTTAGCTCTACCTCTAAATGGTAAGTAGGAGTTCATCCTTTTTATTAGATAACGAGAGATTGTCCATTAGATATGTAGTTCATCGAGGTATTTATATTTTATTTGAGTATTTATATCTCATAACATTCCCTTAAAGACTGTAATGGTGTTCCCTCAAGCATTGTACTTTATCCTAAGCCTCCTTATATTACGTTTTTTGATAAAATTAGTCTATCCTTTGTCTCCAGAATCCAGGATTTCATTAATGTGGTAACAAAAGACGCTTAAAAAGTAAGAAGTCTTAAGATGCAAAAATTTAAGTGGAGAAGTAAAAATTTAAGGAGCTTAAGAAGAAGTATATGGTGGTTAAATGAGCAAATTTGAATCCCCAACAGTCCTCAGTTGGAGTTACGAGGAGATGCTCGAAAGAGGGTTGAAGTTTGTACCCTCTGAAATTAAGGTCAAAGGTAGTTGGAGTGTACCTGAACCTGAGATTATTGTGGAGGGAAATAGAACAACAATACTTAATTGGAAGCAAATAATAACCGTTTTGAATAGGGATGAAAAATTCCTGTTAAAATATCTTGAACATCGACTTGGAACTGTTGGATGGGTACTTAAAGATCGTGCTATATTTCAGGGTAATTATCGAAGGTATAGGATTTCAAAGCTCATTAATTTGTTCGCGAAGGAATACGTCATTTGCGATGTTTGCGGAAGCCCTCACACTGTGCTTATTAAGGAGAAAGGAGCATGGATTAAAAAATGCCAAGCTTGTGGAGCGTGGAGAGTTGTTGAGAGAATCTAAATTTCTATTAAAACTTTCTTCACGTTTATTTGTTTTTGAAGGCCCTTATCATATCGTTTTTCATAAAACTCGTGTTTGAATACGGCTTGGGAAGATATCATATCACTTATTTTTTCACCAAGCTTGCGACTACTTACTCGAATATCAAGCCCTTGAGACGTTTTCTTAATATCAACTGTTTCAAAGGAACGGCTTTCTTCAGCTATCTTATTAATTCTATTAACTAATGTTTGCATTAGATGTCGGTTCTTCTTTTGAAACCTTACATGGATTACATACTCAAAGTAATGACCTTCCCTCTTCCTCATACAGAGCGGACAAATCTTCTTCTGAAGTCGTATTTCGAAATCAAATTCCCTCATTTTAACTCCGTTCTTAAACAATTCTAAGGTCTTTTCAATTTTATTTTCAGCTATTAAATTGCGAAAATCAGATCCTGTAAAGTTAATAGAATATTCAAAACCCCTGAGATTCTTATCACGCTTAAGTTGTTGTTTAATGACCCTCATCAGTATATTTTCATTCGGCTTATACCAGTTTTTTCCGAATTTAATCCTACCACATAAGGGGCAATAGATTATTGTGACAATGAGTTCCTTCTTCCTAAAAGTTATTTTTTGACTATAGATTTTAGAGTAACAGTCTTCGCATAGTCCGTGCAGCTCCTGTCTGTATTCTATAGGTTTTCCACAAACGGGGCATCGATAATCCATCTTTAATCCACCCAAAAATAATGCCCTCTTATTTTTCCTGCTGATTTATAAATTCCTTGATTGTTTTTATTATAATTTTCAGAATTTTATTCTCAATAACTGATGAACTGTGATAAAAATGGTTGAAATAATCGTTCTTAAAGGTGATATCACAGAAATTGATGCTGATGCTCTTGTGAATCCTGCGAACAGTTTGTTAATTATGGGAGGTGGGGTTGCTGGGGCAATAAAAAGGAAGGGTGGTGCTGAGATTGAAGAAGAGGCTAGAAAATATGCTCCAGTTCCTGTAGGAGAAGCAATAATTACCCATGCTGGAAAATTAAAGGCTCGCTTTATAATACACGCACCTACTATGGAGAAACCAGCCATGCTAACTACCACAGAGAAGGTTAAAAAAGCAGTTTTAGCAGCATTAAAGCTGGCTGAGGAAAAAGGCCTTGAATCAATTGCATTTCCAGGAATGGGAACTGGTGTTGGAGGATTATCTGCTGAAGAGGGAGCAAATGCAATGAGGGATGCTATAATTGAATTCAAAAAGAGTAATGCATTTAGACACCTCAGGAGGATTATTTTAGTAGCCTATACTGATGATCTTTACAGAGAGTTCTTAAGGATTAAAGATGAAATTGTAAGCGCTACTTAATAAAGTTTTAGAATAAAAAAGAATTAGAAGTTATAATCATCAGACGATGATGACCCTTAAAAGACTGAAAGAGTGATGATTTCCTGGAGCTCTGAGTTTTTAGACTCTTTTAACTATAACTTTCAATTTTTTATCAGCTTTTAATTCGATAATTGCGTAAGTTTGTTTTCCGAATAACCATCCTCCTAGTTCCCCAGGATTAAGAATCAAAACTTGTTTATTAAGGTCAAATTCGGATTCAAATTTTGTTTCTTCCCAATTCTTTACCTCTAAGATCTGTTTTAATTCTCTCTTATCTCTATCTACTACTGCTATTTCTCCCATATGAGTATGGCCATAAAGAACTAGGTCATAATCCAAGCTTTTCGCGATTGATCTTATAATTTTCACTGTAGCATCAGGAGAGCCAAAACCATGGATGAGAATAGTATTTAGGCCTTGAAGATTAATTATTCTCGGTATGCTAAGTAAGTCAGCCTTACCTTTGCTTGCTTTTAAAATTGTAAGTTTATCCCCATCATTATTACCAAAAACGCCTACTATGCTAGCAGCCTCAGGTAGAGAATTGACTATTTCTCTCATTGTGAAGGGGGATATTAGATCTCCCAGAAAAATTATTTTATCAAATTCCCTTTCCTCTTTCAAGACTTTTCTAATCACATTTAAATTATCATGAAGATCTGAGAAAACCAGGAATCTCATACTCTTCACCATTCTGATTTTTATGATTTTAATAAACTTGATAAGTCTACGACACCTTTAGCTTTTGCCTCTATTTCTGAGAAAGACATTTGTAATGCATCTAATAACTGTTCGAAAACGCTTCTTGTGTACTCTAAGTACTTATCCCAATCAATCTCTGATTTCCTCGGATTTAATTCAACAGGAAGAACGTCATCTTTCGTCTTAACATAAGCAATTATTTCGCCTGGTCTTACTTCTCTCTTAAGCTTTCTGGCAGCTCTTACGTGTGGAGGAGTTATTTTTGTGTATTCGCTTAAAGGTTTCGTAATCTGAACTTTTATGGCTAGATCTTTAACATCATACTCTCCTCTTCTAAGCTTTCTAATAATGTTAAGGATGATCTCTTCAATCTTCTCCTTTGCTTTTTCCATTTCTTCCATGCTTCTTACTTGTCTTAGAACATCAATAACATGCCTAAACTCTTTCTTGAGAAACTCGGGAGTATTTCTCTTCTTTGCAAGTAATCCTTTGATATCCACATTACCGTCTGGGAATACGCCAAAATAGTTTTTCTTTCTAGCTGAGAATGCTACATAAACATATATCTTATCAACTTCTAGGTCTACCTTAAGTTCTCTTTCACACCATTCAATAAGCTCTTTTATTTTCTTCTCATCAGGATTATGAACGAAAATACTATCAGTATCTCCATATATTACTTCTAAACCCAATTCTTTAGCTTTCTCCGCCACCTTTAATATCTTTTGTCTTCCAAATGCTGTAATTGTCTCGGCTGTTGATAGGCTGTATAGAGGGAAATGAGAGGCCCCAAATACTCCATAAGACGCATTCATAAGAACTTTAAGAGCGCCCTGTATGATATTATAATGTTCTCTTAATATGGGATTTTTCTCGGTTTTTGCTAATTTCTTGAAGTACTTTACCCTTACATCTCTAACGAAACCAACTAGCTGTGATGCAAGGCCTTTCCTTTTCTTGCATATCCAGTGAGGTGTCTCTGGAACCATATTATCTCTACATTCAGGATGAGGACAATCTACTGTTTCGTAGCTTATATTATGTACTTTGATTATCGTCGGATATATGCTTGCGAAGTCAAGAACCCAAACATTAAACCATATACCTGGCTTTGGTTCGAATACGATTGCTCCTCTATATTTCTTACCTATAATAACGGGGGGAGGCCTAGGTCCAAATTTCGAAATTCTCTCCTCTTTTTCGTCCAGCTGTTTTCTATTAGGAATCAGATAATTTCTTTTCCTATGTTCGTAGTAAAACCAATTTTCTATCCATGCAGATACTCCTCTCCTACTCAATTCTCTTATAGGATATTTTGTTATTCTCGAGAGCGTAATTAGCAACTTTAATGGTAGCATATTATTGTATGCAAATAGTTGAGCAGTTAAGTAAGCATCCCACCAATTATACCTAGCAAGCTCATCTAATTCTAATTCTTCAATAACTTCAAGCTCATGATATCTTTTCTCCATTCCCAACAATGTCCTTGAAAGCTCATCCAGGCTTACTTGGTCATATTTATTAGAGAAAGCATATGCTTTGATTGCTGGATTACCATAGAATTTGTATAGATCAATATGTATTCCTACTTTCATGTGACCCTCTTTAACTTCACCCTTGCTTACGATTTTAAACGGAATTATTTCATCAGGTATTCCTAAATATTCTGCACGTTTATACAAATACCGTAAATCGAAATTATCACCGTTAAATGTGACCAAAATTGGAACATCCCATAATTCTTCAAAGAGGTCCATGAGCATTAGTCTTTCATCATAATATATTTTGACCGTTGTGATATGACCATTAACGTCTAACTCTCCAAGCAAATAATAATCTCTTGACTCCTTTATTTTAATATCTCCAAGATTCTTTTCCATGCCTCTAAAAGTTTTTAGTAACCATACTTCGCCAGTAACAATTTTCTTTTGCTCCCTAAATTGATATTTAACAAGCGAAATTGCAACTATTGGATCTACAGGCTGCTTCATACTTGGCATTTTTCCGCCGCCAGCTACTTCAATGTCAAGAGCTACGAAATCAATATTGGGTATTGGAGACATTAACACTGGGAGATATTCATCAGCAAGTTCATGGAGATCCTCCGATAGAACTTTATAAATTTCCTTATAATCTGCACTAGCAACTTTTTTCAGTATTGGTTTTCCATCCTCAATATCATAATAAGTACTGGGCCACAGCTTTGTATCATAGATGTAGTTGAGATGATACTGAATCCATGCTTCCCATGAATGTTCTTCACCCAGAATGTTTCTAAGTCCTCCTGGACCCCCAACAGCTAAAGGATCCGAGACAATTACTTTCTTCAATTTTCTTAAAGTGTCTTCAATTAGATCATATCTTTCTATATCAACTATTCCCTCTAACTTTCCTCTCATTTTTTTAGCTGCTCTCCTAATCTCTTCTTCTGGCAGATCAGTCAACATATATGGTTTATGACCAGTTCTATCGTGTAATAGAAAAACTCTCCCAGTTTTCTCATCATAAAACTTCATGAGTGCTTTATTCTCAACAGGATCATATTCCACCGAAAACAAGAAGAGATTCTTAGCATTCTCTATCTCTCTATTCTTCTTAGCCAACTCAAGAAGTCTTTTCCTTTTTTCATCGAATAGCTTAATTGAGATTTCCACCTTAGATGGCATCTTCTGTTTTTCTTCAACTTCTTTTTTCTTTTCTTCCTTTTTCTCCCTAGCTCCAAAAAACGTATCTAGGGTGGCAAAGCCTCCCTTAGAAGCCGCTCTTCTTGCTCTGGCCATTTCAATCATCTAGTCATAACGGAGAATCATAATTAGCTTAAATATTATTTAATCGTGTTTTACTTCTCTTAAAATAAATCCTCCTATAACTTTTACATTTCTCACAATAAATGGTAATGTGAGGCTCTCTATTTTTTCTAATTCTAACTCGCATTGTAACTCCAGGAATTAAGAATTCCTTACATCTCCTGCAGAAGTAAAACTTGTACTGTTTTGGAATTTTAATTCCAAAATTTTTAGCTATTCTTCTGGCTTTTCTTCCAAGTTCTTCAGCTCTTTTTATATTGCCAGCTAACCCCTCCTTCAGCGCCATTTTTAACATATCTTCTACAATTTCTCTAGCTAATTTTTGTCTTAATTTGAACTGGGCTTTTCTACTCAAGAGCATCACTCAATATTAGCATGTCTCATCCTCATATCAGTCTCCAGGATTCCTTGAATGTCAGCTAACTGAGCTACGATACTTTCCAAGGTTAAAAGTGCTGAAAATTCAAATGCTGGTATGAAATTAACTTTCCCTTCCTCTGAAACTCTGTATTCTAAATATTCAATCCTATTTGGTACAATATCCTGCAAAATTATTCTATTATCAGCCAATTTTGCAATACTGGAAGACTCTCTTGAGGTTATATGATAAAGTCTAAGGTCTGTTCTTTTCGCTTCCTTAGAATATAACAAAGGCACAGCACTTTCTCCCGAGCTGGAAATTACAATCAGGATATCATCTTTCTCTCTAAATTTCCAATCTTCAAGTGAAAGTACATTTATTCCAAGATGTTGAAACCTCATGGCAGACATCAAACCAACAATTTCACTAATACCTGCACCGCTAAAATATACTTTTATTCTTATATCTTTAATGGCTTTTGATAAACTATTAATCACCGAAATTAAATCTTCTTTAGACTTACTTAATACACTACTATAGCTCCTAAACGCATTCTCTATCATTAATTCCGCAATTCTTTTAAAAGCATTGATTGGATCGTCCTCATTAATTGAAAGAGCAATACTTGCACCTATTAAAAATGCATTTATTTCTGGAATTGTACCCATAGGCGCTAAGGGAGTTTTCCTTCTATGCTGCATTCTTCTCAAAATATATGAACCATTAACTCTTGATTTTCCAGGTAAATATATTGTTATATCAGCTAATCTGTCTAACTTCGATCCGTGCGTTGCTGTAAATGCTATAATTTTCGCTCCTAACCTTATACCCTCTTCTACAACATAACATGTTGTATTAGTCCAACCACTTGCTGATACCGCAATTATTACATCATCCTTACTTACTGGTTTACTTAGTGTGTCACCAATTATCGAAACGCTTATTCCCTTAAGCTTCAAAGCTTCTCCTATAACTTTAGCAGCTAATCTAGAGCGACCCATTCCTATTAAATGCACTCTTCTTTTATTCCTCTTTATCTTCTCTAGCAGAAGTATTGTGGTTTCTAAGGAATCCACTTGACTCTCAAGTACTGTATTGAGATAATTGTTGCTTACATTTAAGAGGGCTAAAAATGCCTCTGAAAAAACTTTTAATTTGTCTTCTTCGACCTCATCCAACAATTGCAATACGCCTCTCTAATAATTTTTGATATCTGGTTATTTCAGCAATCACTTCAGGAGGCAGTTTTTCCCTTCTCATTCTCTCCATTTCACTCAAAACTTCCTTCATAATTTCATAAAGCAATTCTGTATAGTCTCTAGCTTTGTTAACCACCTCATCAATCTTCTCAAGAACTTTCTTAGTCCTTTCTTCTGATACCATATCGCTATGAAGTCTGTTTATGATGTTGTTTACAATAATCCCTCTTTCCCTCGGCACAATATAGCTTCCTTTAATCTTCCTGATGTATTTTCTATCGAAAAGTTTCTCGATTATCGGTGCATAGGTTGATGGCCTACCTATTCCTCTCTCCTTCATCATTCTAACAATTTCACCCTCGGTCAACAACTTTCCTTTAGGTAAGTCAAGATATTCGACCTTCAATTCCTTAATGCTCATAACTTCTCCTTCTTTGAATTCAGGAATTCTTCTAGGCAAGAAAATATCTCTCATCCTTCTAGTAAAGGCTCTAGCGAAACCACTGAATTTCAATCTTCTAAGACCATAAATTTCCTCTTCAATCTCTGTCTTTCCGTCTATTGGTTCTTTTAATTTAATTCTTAGTTTGACCCTTAGCATTTCTCCTATAGCTTCCTTCATTTGAGATGCCATGAATACTCGCACTATTAGGTCATATAGATTAAATGCTTGAGCTGGTAATTCTTCAGTGAGGATTATCTCTCCCCTCTCCAATGATTCCTTCAAATCAGCTAAAGTTAATGGTCTAGTAGGTCTGATACATTCATGAGCCCCCTCCTCTCCTTTGCTCCATCTCCTCGGTGAGTATAATTCTGAACTAAAGTTCTCCACAATTAATCTCTTAGCAACGTAGAGACCCGCATCAGAAACCCTTGTTGAGTCCGTTCTAATATAGGTGATCAAACCTAATTCGAATAGTTTTTGAGCTAATTTCATAGTTTCATCGGCTCCTAGGCCATAGAGAATTGAAGAGTAGATCATGAGAGAATCTGTAACAAATGGTGGTGGCGGTATGATTTTCCTTTCTTCTTTTTCAACTTTTTCCACAATAATTTTGTCTATTTTCAATTCTCCTTTTATCCTTATTTCGAATCCCTTAACTTTTATTGATGTCCATCTCTCCTTTTGCTTCCAGAGGTTATATCTTTCAACAATCCAAGATAGCACAGGAGACTGTACTCTGCCAGCTGATAAATTCCTCTCTCCTAATAACTTTTGTAGTTCTTCTGAAAGGTAAAAACCGATCCACCTATCTTCTATTCTCCTAATAAACTGCCCTTTAACTAGATCCATGTTAATTGTTCTTGGATTAGCAAGTGCTTTTTCAATCGCTGCTCTCGTTACCTCATGAAATTCTATCCTCTTTATCTTCTTAGCAAAAGGCTTTAGGAGAATTGCGACATCCCAAGCAATTTTCTCACCTTCAATATCGGGATCAGTTCCTATTAAAACGACTTCTGATTCAAGAGCTAATGTTCGCAATGCTTCGATTATAACATGCTTGTCATAAAGGATCTCGCTCTCACCACATCTAGGACATTTTATTGGTATTATCGTTCTTTGAAGCCCTCCAATAGTTTTAGCTGTGGTGTTTAACGGGATGCTATCAAGTATTTTCTTTACCCTAAACAGTTTTTTCTCTTGAGCTTTTTCAGAAAGGACTTTGTCAACAGTGATGTATGGAATGAAAGAATAACCACATTTTCCGCATGTTATTTTTGGTCCAAATATAGGTACAAACTTAAATCTCTTACTAATCTCAACGTTGCCATTTTTACGCTCTAATACAATTATCCCATAAGGCCATTCTAATTCTGAAACTCTGTAATTCTTTATGCGAGGTATCAGACGTCCATTTCTCTTCTCCATGCCTATTTCAGGATAAAATCTATGTGTAATTATGTCAGTAATGTGGCCAAGAGTAGCTATAAGCGACGCTAAATAATTTCCTATTATTATTTCATATACAACGGCACCTGGAAGGACTCTACGAGTTGGTCTTCCAAAGAAGCTTGCTATTGTCCTTGCTTTTGTTGGTGACTCCACAATGAATAAACATGTCTGAAGATGTTCAGTAGCAGGTATCTTTCCTTCTCTAGCCTCTAACACTCTCTTACGATCTCTATCGATTTCCTTCAATAACTCATCAAGATTAACATCGGACAACGGAATAAATGTTGCTTCCACAGTCCATGAGAGCTTTCTGTCTAATTCCTCAAGTAGGCTTTTATTCTGAGCTAGAACAATAGAAAGCCCTTTTGTAATTCCTCCAGCATAAAGTCTTGATGTTCTTCCAGAAGCTTGTATATATGATTTTATGTCCGCGGATAGTATGCTAATTACTTTTTCACCATTCTCTTCTCTTATCTCAAATGGAATTCCGTATCGCTCTAAAAGTTCTATAAGCTTCTCTTTATCTGATAAAAGCTCATCTAGGATTTTATATAGCTTTGCTGTTAGTTCTTTTATCTTAAGTTGCGGTGAAATTTCTTCCTTTTCTTTAGCCTCTTTTTCAACTTCTTCTTCTATCTCCTTAAGTATCTCATCTATACTTCTCTTCGTTAAATTCTCAGCTAAGCCTCTTTCAATGCTTGCAATTTCACTCTGCTTAAGCCAGACAATATTAAGCATAAACTCTCTCAAAAGATCCTGCACATCCTCCTCCACAATAGGCGCTAATTTTCTCATTATAAACGCTAGATAGAGAGGATTCGTTTTTCTTTCGAGTCTCACACCAAATTTCGGCACTTTGATAAAAATGGCATATCTAACTCTTTCAGGAAGATCTAATCCTCTTACAAGCAAACCATAGGGAGATGCCTTACCAACTAAAATATCAACTTCTCCACTAGCAAATTTTTCAATAGCTGCTATGACCTCAGAACCCGACTCAACAGATACTCCTAAAGCTTTTATGCCTTCTTTTGACAACTCTTCTACTAGTTTATTTAATATCTCTTCGCTATCAGCTCCTCTAGCAATAAAAACAAGACCTCCAGAACCTATTTTCTTGATAAGTTCTACCGCCCTTTTTATCAAAACTTCATTAGTAACTTTCTCCTTTCTCTCTAATAGAACATCATCGTAAGCATCTACAACATTTCTGAT
>CBDULE010000021.1:0-14080 GCA_965367995.1 uncultured archaeon
ACTTTCTCTCTCATATTCGGATAATCGAAATATGCATGAAAAATAAAAGAAAGGTATTTATATGAAAATACGCGTAGAATAAGTCTCTTAAGAGTTAAGATTATCGGTGAGCATAATGCCTAGAAAATCAACAAAGAAAGCTGTTCAAGAGGAGGTAAAAGACGTCATACAGGAACAAAGCATGGAGAGGGCACCTCAGATTTCCAGTCCAGTGAAGAAAGAAAAGAAGGAAATTTTAGCAGAACTCGCTTCCATTCCTGGTGTTGGGAGAAGTATGGCATTAAGATTGTATGAAGCGGGATATACTTCACTTAGATTAATTGCGGTAACCGCTCCAAGAGTTCTTGCAGAAGAAACAGGGATTACAGAGAAAACCGCTGAGAGAATTGTTAATGCTGTTAGAGACATGTTGCACCTTGATTTAACAGATGCCTTAACATTTTATCAGATGAGGAAGAATGTTAAGCACATCACAACAGGATCAAAAGCTCTTGATAATTTGCTCGGTGGCGGAGTAGAGACGAGCGCAATAACAGAGTTTTATGGAGAATATAGGACTGGAAAAACGCAAATTTGTCATACTCTTGCTGTTACTGTTCAGCTTCCTGAAGAAGAGGGTGGCTTATCAGCACGTGCTCTTTATGTTGATACAGAGAGCACATTTAGACCTGAGAGGATAGTTCCTATAGCTAAGAGATTTGGACTAGATCCGCAACAAGTTCTAAAAAACATATACGTAGCTAGAGTGTTTTCAACGGATCACCAGATCGAAGTAGTTAGGCGAGTGAAGAGGAAAATTTACGAAGATAATATAAAACTTCTAATCGTTGATTCTCTCACAAACCATTTCAGAGCGGAGTATGTTGGTATAGATTCACTTGCTGTTAGACAGCAAAAGCTGAATAAGCATCTTCACGATCTCCAGAGGATCGCTTTTGCTTTTGATGTTGCGGTTGTCGTTACTAATCAGGTAGTAACAAATCCAGCAACATTCTTTGGAAATCCAACACAAGCTATAGGAGGACATATCGTAGCTCATAATGTAACAGTTAGGGTTGCTCTTAGAAAAGGAAAAGGAAATCGAAGAATTGCAAAACTTGAGGATGCACCACATCTACCAGAATCAGAGGTTGTATTTGAAATCACGGAAGAGGGGATCAAGGATCCAGAGGAAGAATAAATTAGATTTCTTTAACATGTCTTTTAGCATATTCAATTATTCTTTTAGCAAGTACTTCTCCAATGCCAGGTAAACTCGTTAGTGATGTTATAGAAGCTTTAGCTAGCCTACTAAGAGAGGCATAACCATAACGCTTAAGGATCGAAGCTCTAATTCTCCCAATACCAGGAATTTCAACGATCTCTAATAAATCCTCCGTTACCCCATGTTCTACTCTTCTTCTCAATATGTCTATTGATTTTAGTACTGAAATGTTCAATCGCAATGTTCCTCCAAGTTCTCTCATACAGTATAAAAGCCATTCAACAATAGATGTAAGCTCTCTTAAATCGCCACCACTAAAAGCAGGAGATAATGGTTCTAAGATATCCTTAATATGTCTCAGATTTATCCATTGGATGAGAATTGCTACTATACCTAATGAAGCTAGTTCTTCTTCCTCGATAGGGAAAAGCGTGGGGGAACTAGTAACAACCATCTTAACAAAATGAAGTCGGCTTTCAGTCATTATATTACTAAACTCTTCCTTAAACTCATAATGTTGGAGCAATATGTATTTAGCCAGTTTTTGAACATCCTGGAGAAGTCTCAACTTAAAGTACTCAATATCTGGGGTTTTACTAAGTACAAAGAAAACCTCATCAGGGGAGACTTTTTTAATTCTTTTCCTTCTCAACTCTTCTAAGTAATCTATGATTATTCGGCCTGACAGTGGGTCAAGATATAATAAGGATACTTTCTTGCCTAAGGATGTTGGCATAAATGTAGAATCCTTTCTTATAACATAGCCCCAATGTTGCAGTTCTTCTAATCCTCTTCTAACGTTTTCTCTTAATTGGTGTATTGCGAGAACATCATTATTCCTAATAGCTTGCCAAGCATAAAATGTGTTAGTAAAGAAGCTAAGAATATCTTCTTCAGAGCAACCATTTTCAGACATTACTATTGTTGCTAGGAGTTGTTTTCTTAGCTCCGGAAGAAAAGCACCAAGCTTGCTGGATACAGGTTCTGGTTTGCCAAATATATAAGTCTTGAAAAGTTCAAATAAGTCATTAATGTTCTTCGCAATTAGAATGGATTCTCCAACAGTATCGAGTCCTGGTCTACCAGCTCTTCCTCCTCTCTGTTTATAGTGTGCCACACTAATCTTTCTCATACCATAGAGAGGTTCGTAAACTAGATGCTCTACTACAACTCTTCTAGCTGGTAGATTTATTCCAGCTCCCAGCGTAGGGGTAGCAACAATAACCCCTATTTTTCTATTTTTAAAAGCTGATTCTACGATTTTTCTCTCCTCTCTAGTAAGTCCAGCATGATGAAAAGCTACTCCGTATTTCAGCACATTCGCCAAACTTTCGGTAAGAGGAGATATCTCTTCAACACTTTCAAGAAGCTCTTTAGAAACATTTCTCGCCTCTGGAAATAACTCATAAAGCCTTGTTCGATTCATCATTTCAGCAATTCGTTCTGCTGTTTTTTGGGATAATTGTCTAGATCTACGAAAAATAAGGATTTGCCAGTTTGCATTAATTTTTTTGGCTTTTGCAAATAAATCATAAACTAGATCAAGGATATAGCGAATGAAAGTTCTCTCTCTGTAGGGGGAGGCAATTATAGGTTCATAGAAAACAGCTCCAACAAAATTGCGAGATTCCATAATCTTAAGTAGCTTAGTAACATTTTCATCAGTTTTCTTTTCTCTCCTGTAGATAATTTCCTTTTTTTCTGTAATTCCTTTGATTTTTACAGCTTCTCCAAGTAATTTTTTAAATTCAGATGAAATTTCTTCCTCGCTTAAGAAATCTAATAAAGTACGTCCACCTCTAAGTGATGCTCCAACATTAACTAATACTTTCTCCTCTTCTTCTGGCTTAGGATCATAAAAATAGATTTTGGATTCTTTAGGAAGATAAACACCTTCAATGAGCTTAACGGGTCTTATATTTGAAGTAATGAGTTTTGCTTTCATCCATGAAGCAAGCTCTTTAGCATTTGTTATTGTAGCAGAGAGAGCTATAATCTGAGCTCTCCTTTGCATCAATCTTGTAATTAACGCGTCAAGTATGGATCCCCTTTCAATATCATCTATTAAATGAATCTCATCAACAATTAATAAGTTAACATTCTTCAGCCATGCGGGTGATTCTCTCATCAGCATATCTGCCTTTTCATAAGTCATTACGATAATATCGTAAAAAATACCTAACTGGGAGGAGGGTGTTTCTTTATAATCTCCGGTAGAAATGCCAACTCTCGCAATTGGATAACGTTCTTTTAATGTATTGTATAACTCCTCTGCTAATGCTTTATATGGTACTAAGAATAAAGCTTTCTTCCTTTTTATAACCGTTTCAATTAAAGCTAATATCTCTCCAACAAGAGTTTTCCCAGAACCTGTAGGAGCCGAGATGACGAGATTATTACCTTTTAATCCTTCCTTTAGTGCTTTGACCTGAAATTCTCTAAGCCCGATAATGCCATTCCTCTTTATAATCTCTTTAATGAAGTTGGGTAAAAAGTCAATAGTGTCTAGAGGGACCATCTGTTTGCTTTTTTCTTTAACAGTCATTATGAACCAACCAGTGTTACATTTAAAAGGACTAATTTAAGCCAAAAAAGTTAAGCATAAAATACACTTTCAATACTCGATAATTTAAAAACTGAGATGATGGCAATTAAAAGGTGCTTTTTTGATTAGCCTTTGGTTGGTGTCTCTATGGCAGAAGAAGAAACTACTAAGGAGCAAACATCAACATCTCTAGAAGAAGTTTTGGCTGCTGTAGATGAAGCTCTCAAAATTCCTGATGAAATTAAAAAAGCGATAGAAGCAAGTCCTGAAGAGCTGCTTGAGGAAAATTTAACAGAGCTATCTAAGAAACTCAGCAAGAAATTTAGTGAGCTTAGGGAACTGACAAGCAAGCTAATCGAGTTGAGAAGAAGGATGATTTCTGAACTAAGAGAACAGAGAAGCAAAAGAAATGAGCTAAATGAGAAAGTTAGAGAAGTGGCTAAGGTTATAAGACAATTAAGAGAGAGAAGAAAAGAACTTCAACAATTTATAAATGAGAAGAAAAATGAAGGGGGACAAATTGAAAATACTATACGAGAACTAGAATCAAAGATGAAGCTGTTGGAAAATGAATTAAAGAACTTTAGACCAGCTTTAGTTAAGAGGATCCAGAATGAGATAGAAAGACTAGAGTGGAACCTTCAAACACAATCATTACCAGACTTCATAGAAAAGAGAATAACGGAGCGTATTTTAAGGCTTTCTGAGCAATTAAAACAACTGAAGGAAAAAGAAAAGAAGTATAAAGAATTGCAGAAAATAAAGAGGCAACTTGAAAAATATAGGACAGACCTTAGCGCTTTAAGAAAATCCCTTGCATTGTACTATGAAGAAAGAAGGAAAATAGATGAGAAGATAGCAGAGCTTATTAAAATCAGAGAAGAAAGAAAGAAAAAAGCTGATGAGTATCATCAAATTGTTCAGCAAATTAGACAGCAAATTGAAGAGATTAATAGGAGACTTGATCAGATTAGAGAATTGAGATCAAAAATAGGTCAGACTCTAAGAAAGATAAGCAAGTTAAGAGAGGAAAGAGCAGAGATTAAAAGGAAGGATGAGCTTAGAAGACTTATACAAGCAAGGCTTGAGGAGATTAGAAGGAAAGTTCAGATTCAAGGAAAGTTAGATTATGAAGATTTAGAGTTTCTGGTAGAACACGGCCTTCTAACGGATGAATTCCTAGAGCAACTTATGAGTGGTGCTAGCGAGCAGGTAGAAGAACTTGAAGAGGAAGAGTTAGAAGAAGGAGAGATAGAGGAGGTTGAGGAATCCTAAACTTCTTCAAGTATTTTCCTAACAATATCCAAAGCTCGTCCTTTTTCTGAACGTTTTTTAACTTTCCTCATAGCATCTATTAGCTCTAATGATAGTGCAAATGCTAAATTTAGAACTCTTTTAACGTTGTTCTCCGTAAGGTCGCTTCGAATTTCTATAATTGGCTGTGCGTAATCAATGTATAACCAGTTAAGATCATCACCCAATTTCCTTATCATTGCTCTAATCTTAGGAGTAAGAACGACAGAAGAGACTGATAGATCGTCAGTGACAGCGACAAAATCCTTAGAGAGAACTCCCGGAATTGCTTTCATTTCAGTTATATACCCAGATAACTTTTGCAGAGTATCCTTTTTCTCTTTAGGAATTACTAAGAAAGAGAAGGGAGCAAAACCGTCTGTATATACTCTAATTTGGACTAAATCTGGACGACGAACTAAATAATAAAAGTAATATCTTCTATCCATTAGTGATAATGTAACTCTAAAAGTGATTCCTCCTAAAGCCAATAAGTATGCATGATAATATAGAAGGTTCTCAGGAGGCGATACTTCTTTAACTCTAAGGTTATATTGCTTTAGAATTCGAAAAAGTTCATTAAGATAGATGTCACGGACGTAAAGAAGCTTTTTCCGACCTATGATGTAAGGAATCAAAATTATGAGAAAAAGGGGCAAAAACAGAAGTAGGAGGTATATAAGAGTCCTAACATCCATTTAACATCCTCTCTTTGACAAAGTGAAATTAGCTATCCTAAGAATTAATTTCTTAACATCCTAAAAAGTTTTTCCTCAAAGCAGAAAACAGAAAAACCTTTCTAAAAAATTACGAGTAAAAAATACTTCCTTTTCGGTAAGAATTAAAAATAAAAGTTGACTCTCCTAAAGAAAAATTATCTTAGATGTGCCGGGGTTCCCGAGCTGGAACGGGGCCGGATTGGAGATCCGGTGGCGGTTTCCGCCTCGCGGGTTCGAGTCCCGCCCCCGGCACCAGCTAATTCTTGTGTTGCATATGATAAAACTACTGGAAAACGAGGCTCTTCTGTTTGACAAGTATCTAATAATAGCTGACATTCATTTTGGAGATTTCTTTGTCTATGATATTGAGATTTTAGAGCATTATAAAAACGAAATCACAAGCAAGATAATTAAAATTCTGGAGAAGGAAAAGAAGCGAAAAATGATAATAAATGGTGATCTAAAGGAAAGTATCGGTCTGCCGAATAAAATAATAAGAAAACTATTAGTTGACTTTTTAGAGAGCATATTAAACTACGTTGAGGAACTGATTATAATAAAAGGAAACCATGATGGAAAGATAGAAGAAATTCTTTCAGACCTTAAGCATTATGGCAATTTCGAGATAATAAAAGAGCTTATACTACGGAACACTATAATATACCATGGACACAGGAAAGTAAAAGATAACAGCCTTCTAGATGTTTCAACAATTATAACAGCGCATATACACCCAGCTATTAATTTTTCTCCGCTTCGTAAGAATATTAAAGCATGGCTTTTAGGGCACTTAAACATCAACATAGAAGATGAGATTAAAGACTTAAACTGGATAGTTTTACCAGCATTTTCGGATTATACTTATGGTTTAGCGCTAAATCAACTAAGTGATCTTGAACTATTAAGTCTAATACCAATAAAAGGTACAGTTAAATTAGATAAAGTTACTATTTTACTGAAGGATTTAACTCCCGTGGAGGAGCGTGAAATTGATGTGGAGGGACAAAATTAAAAGTAGCATTAATAAAGTTCTTGGTGAAGAACCTTTTGAGAGATATCTAATGTTGACTTCAATTGTTTCTTTTCTAGCATTCATAATATCAATTGGGATCTGGGTTCTTATAGATAGACCATACAACAAATTTACTACGGGAATATTGTTTGCTCTAGCTTTTGCTATGGCGACTTTAGGTATGAGACTATCTCTAATAGAAGAGAAAGATAGAGCAAAGTCATTAGCAGAGATAAACTATGAAAAATGGAAAGTATCTTACCAAGAAGCGTTAGACTATTTCATAGCGCAAGCGGAAAAAAAGATTTTTAAGGAATGGTTTATTGTAACTCTTCTTCTCTTAGTGATCTCAGGGCTAATTATGGTTTTCTGGCCATTTTAACCCTTCTCAGCAATTTTTATGCTTTCAGCAAATATCTCTAAACCTTTTTCTAGAAACTCTTCCCTTATCGTTAAAGGTGGTGCTATTCTAATAGCTGATTTACCAGCTGGAAGCAAAATTAAGCCTTTCTTAAGAGAAATCTTTACAATTTTATCTCTTATTTTTACATTATATTCCTTAGTCTCTTTGTTTCGAACAAACTCTACCCCAATCATCAATCCGAGGCCTCTGATATCACCAATTGTTTTGCTCTCTTCCTGCAGATCTTTAAGAAATTTAATAGTTTTCCTACCTAGTTTTTCAGCTCTTTTAGCTAGGTTATTTCTCAATATGTAATCGATAACAGCAATCATGGCCGCGAGAGACAGAGCATTTCCTCCAAAAGTGGAACTATGTGCTCCTGGTTCTGGGAAATCAAGCTCAGCTCTATATGTAGTGGCTCCTAAAGGTAATCCATTCGCTATAGCTTTTGCCATAGTCATAATATCAGGATTAACTCCGAAATGTTCAATGGCAAACATTTTTCCAGTTCGTGCGAAGCCGGTTTGAACTTCATCTACTATTAATAAAATGTTATAAGTTCTAGCTATTTTCCATAATCTTTCGAAAAACTTTTTAGGCGGAACGATATATCCTCCTTCTCCTTGAATAGGTTCAACAATTATAGCGGCTACGTCATCAGGAGGTAGAAAAGTATCTAAAGCTTCTTCAAGAAACCATAAACATTCAACATTACAATCCTCCGGTCTTTTTCCAAATGGACATCTGTAACAATAAGCATAAGGAAAATGATAAGTATTAGGAAGCAGTGGGAAATAATTTTTTCTGTGCACTGTTTTACTAGCAGTTAATGAAAGACTTCCAAAAGTTCTTCCATGAAAAGCTCTTATGAATGAAACGAATACTGGTCTTCTAGTGTATCTCCTTGCAATTTTAAGACTTGCTTCTACAGCTTCTGTACCACTATTTCCAAAGAAAACTTTCTTAGCTCCATTAATTGGTACAATACTAAGTAATTTTTTCGCCGCTTTGTACTGTACGATATCATAAAAATCATGAGGTGCGCTATGAATGAAAAAATCAAGCTGATTTTTTATTGCCTTAATTACTTCTGGGTTTCTATGACCCACGTTAGCAACAGCTATACCAGCGGCAAAATCTATGAAGATATTCCCATCAACATCATATATTAACTCATTTTCAGCCTTCTCAATAACAATCGAATATTCTCGTGTTGTAGTTGCGAGAAGCTCCTTTGCCTCTTTAAGAATCTCTCTTGATTTTGGGCCAGGAATTTCAGAAATAATTTTAGGAATCTCCATAGCAAACTACCATTTCAACAACTTTAAAATATTCGAGATTTAATGAATTCAGAGTTAAAACTGATACTTTATGATTTAATTAAATCTATTTGGGAGAGCAAATGAAGCAAATCCCAAGAAAGGAATGGAAAAAATTTGTTGAGTGGTATCCTAAGATTTTAAGAAAAGCTGGTATTTATGATGATAGGTATCCAGCTAAAGGTATGGGTGTTTGGTTACCGTATGGGTTTAAGCTCAGAGAAAAGGTTTATGGTTATCTCAAAAAGCTCCATACTGAAGCAGGATACGAGCAAGTCCAGTTCCCTACATTAATTCCTGAAGACATATTTAGAAAGGAAGCTGAACATGTAGCTTCATTTGAAAAAGAAGTTTTTTGGGTTACAAGAGGAGGATTAACGGAACTGGATAAAAAATTTGTGTTAAGGCCAACATCAGAAACTCCTATGTATTATATGTTCTCGCTTTGGCTAAATAGTTACAAGGATCTACCTTTCAGAATTTTTCAGATAGTTAATGTATTTAGATACGAAACCAAGGCAACCCATCCTCTTTTCAGAGAGAGGGAAATATCAATATTCTTCGAAAGTCACTCTGCTTTTCTCACACAAGAGGAGGCTGAAGAAGAAGTCCGAAGGGCTGTTGAAATTTATAAAAAATTCTTTGACTATCTTGGCATTCCCTACATTATTACAAGAAGACCGGATTGGGATAAGTTCCCTGGAGCGGATTATACTATAGCATTTGATACTCTAATGCCTAATGGAAGAACATTACAGATCGGGACAGTACATAATTTAGGACAGAACTTCTCAAAACCCTTCGATATAAAAGTGATTACGGAAAAGGGAGAAAACAAGCACGTTTGGCAAGTGTGTTTTGGAGTATCAGGTAGAGTTATTACAGCACTTGTTGCAGTGCATGGTGATGATCATGGTCCAGTATTTCCATTCCACGTAGCTCCAATTCAAGTTGTAATAATCCCAATTCCTATGAAGGATGGAGGCATTAGTGAAAAAGTTTTAGAGAAAAGTAGAAAAGTATTTGAATTGCTTAAAAAAGCTGGAATTTCGGTCGTGCTTGACGATAAGGAGGATGAAACCCCAGGTTCGAAGTATTATAAGTGGGAACTTAGAGGAGTTCCTCTTAGAATTGAAATAGGACCAAGAGAAGTTAAAGAAGGCAAGATAACAATAACTAGGAGGGACAATCTAGAGAGAATTACTGTAAGTGATTCAGAACTAATTGAAAAAATAAAAGAAATTGGGGAAAAGATGTTTGAGGATATGAAACAGAGAGCTATGAAATTCTTTAAGGAAAACATTGTTGAGGTCTCTTCTATAGATAAAGCAAATAAAATGGTTGAGGAGGGTAAGATAGCAATACTCCCTTGGTGTGGTGATGAAAAAGAAAGTGAAACGCTAGAAGAAATTATTAGTGGAAGGATTATAGGAATATTGCTTAATAAAAATAATTTAAAACCAGAAAAACCAAGAGAAGGTTTAAAGTGCGCTATTTGCGGAAAAAATGCGAAAAAATATCTCGTGATAGCAAAGTCATATTAATGTAGGTGAGGAATAGTGGAAATACTTTTTATAATTGCAAAATATGGAACAATTATTGCAGGAATATTTTACCTCTTCGCGATATTGATATTCATCTATTTAATCGGCCACGCATATAAGGGAGTAGAACACTACGAGCGAAGAAAGTATAACATACTACTAGTAACAGATGCGATTCTTTTTTCAATTGCAACAATGATTCTTTCGAGCTTATATATCTAGCAGAAAAGATTTAAAACGAAGTCTTATCCAAATTTTACATACTATTTTGGAGAAAAGCATGCCGCCGTAGCTCAGTGGTAGAGCGCGGGACTCGTAATCCCGAGGTCGCGGGTTCGAATCCCGCCGGCGGCTCCAAGCGCGAGTGGGGCCGTAGTCTAGCCAGGGAGGATGCCGGCCTGGGGCGCCGGTGGTCGCGGGTTCGAATCCCGCCGGCCCCACTTCTTCTAACAACATATCTAAACCTTTTAGTTTGGAACGCATCCTTCCTAAAAACTGTATAATGAGGGTGTTTAGTACGGGGTTTGAATATACTATGGATTTAAAGAATAGAGCGTTAAGGGAAATAAGAGATATAATCGTTCGAGAGTATAGGAAAGGCAGGATGGTTAGCAAGAGGGACATCGCTAGAATAAAAAGGAATGTAGCTAAGAAATACAGATTACCTGTTCTCCCTAGAGACTACGAAATCTTTCAGATTCTTCCCGAAGACGTTAAGAGAGATCTTAGGGATTTCCTGAAATCTAAACCAGTGAGAACAGCTTCTGGTGTAGCAGTAGTATCAGTTATGACAAAGCCATTACCTTGCCCTGGCCAATGTATCTATTGTCCAGGAGGGGTAGATTCTTTTAGACCATCTCCTAAATCATATACAGGACTTGAACCAGCTGCTAGAAGAGCTTATCAGTTCGCATATGATCCTTATTTACAAGTAAAATTTAGAATTCAACAATTGGAGGCTATAGGACACATCCCTCAGAAAATTGAGATTATAGTGATGGGAGGAACTTTTCTTGCAGCTCCCTTCGTGTATAAAAGGTGGTTTATTCGAGGAATTTATGAAGGACTTTTGGGTAAAAGATACCCAGATAAAAGTTTAGAAGAACTTCAGATCATGTTAGAAACGGCTAAATATAGACTTGTGGGATTAACAATAGAAACTAGACCAGATTTTTGTAAGGAAAAGCATGTTGATGAGATGCTTTCCTATGGTACTACTAGAGTAGAAATAGGTGTTCAAACGCTTCATGATGATGTTCTCAAGTTTGTAAAAAGGGGTCATGATGTAAAAACTACAAGAGAAGCTTTTAGAATAACTAAAGATGCTGGTCTAAAAATCGTAGCTCACATGATGCTCAACCTGCCTCCTCCTGACCCTGATAGGGACATCGAGGATTTTAGAATTTTATTTGAAGACCCTGATTTTAGACCAGACATGTTGAAGATTTATCCAACAGCCGTCATCGAAGGAACCGAATTATGTGAGATGTGGAAGCGTGGAGAATATATACCGTACCCCGATGATATTCTGATAGAAACCATAGCAAAAATAAAGAGATTTATTCCTCCGTGGGTTAGAATACAAAGAGTTCAAAGGGATATACCTCTTACAGAGGTCGTAGCTGGTTATTCTACAGGAAGTCTCCGAGAAGTTGTGAGGAAATACATGCAATCAAAAGGTTGGAGATGTAGATGTATTCGTTGCAGAGAAGTAGGTCTTAATTATATTAAGTATGGTAAATTACCAGATGAGAAATGGATCAAACCAGTTATTAGAAAATATGAAGCGTCCTTGGGAGAAGAAATCTTCATTTCCTTTGAGGATATAAAGAATGATATACTAATCGGATTTATCAGATTAAGGAAGCCTTCAGAATACGCGCATAGAAAGGAAGTGACCCAAAATACTATGCTTATCAGAGAACTTCACGTGTATGGACCTCTAGTTCCAATTGGTGAAAAACCAAAATATGAATGGCAACATAAGGGGTATGGTGCAAAGCTATTAAATTACGCTGAGAAAATTGCTGTGGAGGAGTATGATGCAAAGAAGATATTAATTATATCAGGAATCGGTGTAAGAGAATATTATAGGAAATTCGGATACAAGAGAGAAGGTCCTTACATGAGTAAAAAATTCGAGTAGGGAGTTATTATGAGCCTTCTTGAAAAATTAAAAGATGAGCATGGTGTTTATTTAGTCAAACTCGCTAGAAAAGCTGTTGAAGAATATGTAAAGAGAAGAGTTAAAATTGGGGTTCCAGACGATGTTCCTAAAATTTTGTTAGAAAAAGCTGGCGTTTTCGTGACATTAAATAAAATAGTAGATAATCATGAAGAACTAAGGGGCTGTATTGGATATATCCTACCCATAAAACCGCTAGCTGAAGCGACTATAGATGTTGCTATCTCCGCAGCTACTAACGATCCGAGATTCCCCCCAGTAAGAGCTGATGAACTTGATAAAATTATTGTGGAAGTAACTGTTTTAACTCCACCAGAGGAAATTAAAGTAAGCTCGCCAGAAGAATATCCTAAAAAAATTGTAATAGGTAGAGATGGTTTAATTATTGAGTATGGCCCATTTTCTGGTACTTTGTTGCCTCAAGTTCCAGTTGAATATGGTTGGGATGCCGAAGAATTTTTAGACAATTTATGCTTAAAGGCTGGATTAGTTCCAGGTTGTTGGAAAGTTAAGGGTGTTAAAATTTATGCCTATCAGGGTATTATATGGAAAGAAGTTAGTCCAAGAGGAAAAATTATAAAAGTAGAATTAAGCAAGAAGCAGTAGTTTTATTCTTTTACACACATGAAGTATTCCGAAAAAGCTTGTTCCACGTCGGCTTTTTTAATCGTCTTTCTTTTGTTCTCCTTTGCAATTCTTGCTGCTAAAGCTCCTAATCTAACGAGTAAATTCTGCATTAATTCTCTAAGAGCTTCCATGGCGTCCGCGGATATTCTCATTTTTTCTCCAGCTCCTTTTTGAAGGAATCGTCTTAAAGGCTGAAGTTGTAGAGGTTTCTCTTCAGCTGTCATCTTCACAACACCCGCTCTATTATGTTTTTTGATAATAGTTTAATTTACTGTCGTTTTTTGATAATTTTAAATGTTATAGATTTTCAAAAGCAAGTATAGATTAGCGATGTAATACAGAGAGTATATTCTATCAAATTCGAGAATATGTAATAAAGCATATAAGTTATTGTTTGAATAGCTAAGTTAATAGTGGTGAAGTGGCATGGTTAGAAGTTTTATAGCGATTGATATTGAGGACGAGAATATTAGGTCAAAAATAGCAAGTATAGGCAAGGTGCTTGAGGCTACAGGGGCAAGATTAAAACTTGTAGAGCCACATAATTTACACATTACAATACGATTCTTGGGCGAAATTTCACAAAAAGAAGTTGAAAGCATAAAACAAGTATTAGCTAATTCAGTTAAAAATTTCTCAAAGTTTAACATTATTATAGAAGGAATGGGCGCGTTTCCGACTATTAGTAGACCAAGAGTTTTATGGTTAGGCATTTCAAAGGGCAAAGAAAGCTTAATTAATTTGGCCAATACTATAAATCGACGGATAGACCTCTTAGGCTACAAAAAGGATAAAGAATTTGTGCCTCATGTAACAATTGCAAGGGTTAAAAGATTTAATAGTGCTCTTATAAATGCGATCAATAACTATAAAAACATATTAATTGGAGAGACGGAAGTAAAGTCAGTCAGACTGAAAAAAAGCGTGCTTACGCCGAGCGGTCCCATATACAGTACACTATATGAGGTTAAACTATCCGAAAGTTGAAACTAACGAGGATGAAATGAGTTAACTTTTAAAATTACAAGAATGCTAAGCTTAATTCTATAGTTTTAGATAGTAAAGAAAGCATAAGCGGGGGTTCCCGAGGGGACAAAGGGGCCGGACTCCCGAAAAGGGAGGGCCAGACTTAAGATCCGGTGGCGCAGGCCTTCGCGGGTTCGAATCCCGCCCCCCGCACTAAAAATGGAGGGGGTAGCTCAGCTGGTAGAGCGCGGGACTGTGGATCC
>CBDULE010000022.1:0-13845 GCA_965367995.1 uncultured archaeon
GCCCAAGGTGCACCAGTTTGAAGAGATGTTTAAGGATTACAAAGGCAGTAAATTTGCAATGGCTTTGAATTCCTGCACCGCTGCTTTGCATCTTTCTATGTTGGCTATCGGCATAAAACCTGGTGACGTTATCATAATAAGAGGAAACAAGATAACAGCTGCTAGAGCATTCCCAACAGATATTACCGATCCACCTGGGATTATTAGAATTGATGGGCTCACTAGAGAAAACGCAGGAGTTAGAATTGATGAGCTAGTTGAAGTATGGAAAGCAAAAGTTGCAGAGGCAAAGGAAGTTGTTATAGCTCCGACAGAGGATATCCAGTTCGATCCTAGAGCTCTTGCTGAATATATGAATAGGATTTTAAGGCACATGCCGCTCACTCTTGATGATAAGATACTTTTAAGACAATTTACACAGGTATTTGCATTTATAATCGTCAATTATTCCCCAAGAAATGCAGAAGCTGTTATTGTTACAGAAAGAACAAAGATTACTCTCTTACAAAGACCATTTAGAAGAGAGTTAGGCATTCCTAGAGTCACATGGGAGGATATAGGAGACTTAGAAAGAGCAAAACAAAGGATTAGAGAACTAGTAGAGCTACCCCTCAAGTACCCTGAGTTATTTAGAAGACTTGGAATAGAGCCTCCAAAAGGGGTTCTTCTCTATGGTCCTCCAGGAACTGGAAAAACATTATTAGCGAAGGCAGTAGCAAATGAAACAAACGCATATTTCATAGCAATAAATGGTCCAGAGATTATGAGTAAATGGTATGGAGAAAGTGAGAGGAGATTGAGAGAGATATTCGAAGAAGCAAAAAGAAACGCTCCTGCAATAATATTCATTGATGAAATTGATGCAATAGCACCAAAGAGAGAGGAGGTTGTAGGAGAAGTAGAAAAGAGAGTTGTATCCCAGCTATTAGCTCTTATGGATGGGCTTAAAGGAAGAGGAGATGTCATTGTAATAGGAGCAACAAATAGACCAGATGCGCTAGACCCTGCTTTAAGAAGACCTGGAAGATTTGATAGAGAGATAGAAATTGGTGTGCCAAACAAGGAGGCAAGATTGGAAATATTGAAAGTTCATACAAGAGGCGTTCCTTTGGCACCAGATGTCGATCTCGAAAAGATAGCTGAGGCTACCCATGGTTATACTGGAGCTGATTTAGCGGCATTAGTAAGAGAGGCTGGTATGTATGCTCTTAGGAGAATTTTACCAAAGCTTGATTTGGAAGAAAAGAAACTTGATCCTAGGATACTTGAAGAGTTAGTAATTACGATGGAGGACTTTAAGAACGCTATGAAGGAGGTTAGACCATCTGGAATGAGAGAATTCATCATTGAGATACCTAATGTGAGATGGAGTGATATTGGCGGTCTTGAGAACGTTAAAAAGAGATTGCAAGAGATGGTTGAATGGCCTCTCAAGTATCGAAAGATATTCGAATATGCTGGTCTAAAGCCTCCTAAAGGAATTCTTCTATATGGTCCTCCAGGATGTGGAAAAACGTTATTAGCTAAGGCAGTAGCTACTGAAAGCGGGGCTAATTTCATAGCAGTTAGAGGTCCAGAGATCTTAAGCAAGTGGGTAGGAGAAAGCGAAAGAGCGATTAGAGAAATCTTTAGAAAAGCTAGAACATATGCTCCTGCTGTAATATTCTTTGATGAGATTGATGCGATTGCTCCTCGAAGAGGAGCTGGATATGGAGATTCAAGAGTGACGGAGAGGATAGTTTCACAACTTTTAACTGAAATGGATGGAATAGAGGAACTACACGATGTCGTAGTTATCGGAGCTACGAATAGACCCGATATACTCGACCCAGCTCTATTAAGACCTGGAAGATTTGACCGAGTTCTTGAGGTTCCATTACCCGATGAGAAGGCTAGAGTAGAGATATTCAAAATTCATTTAAGGAAGCATAAGAATGCAATAGATGGGAACATTGATGAACTTGCGGCAGAATTTGCTAAGTTAACGAAAGGTTTCTCTGGAGCAGATATTGAAGCTGTTTGTAGAGAGGGAGCAATGAAAGGCTTGAGAGAATTTATTGAATCATTCAAAGGAGACTATAAGAAAATCCAGGAAGAACTAAAGAAGAATCCTAAGTTCATAAGAAAAGAGCATTTCCTCAAAGCTATTGAGGAGCTTAAGAAAAGGAAAAAAGCATTAGGCGAAGTTGAACAAACACCAAGACCTATTACCGAATACCTATAGGCTTTGGCTCTTTCTCTCCCAATTCTCTAAATATTTTTTGTAAAATCCTACATCCCAAAAGATATTCTTTAACTGTTATTTTTTCAGCTAAGGGGCAGTATTCTACATCAATAACACATGTGTTTGTTTCATCATCAACTATTATTGGATATGCCCTACAGCCTAAAGGTCTGTTTTCATAAATTTTACATAGACCGGTTTTTTCATCGAGAAAAATGCAGTGACTATTTACATTTTTTAATCTCCAATATTTTCCATCAAAGAATGCAAAATATTCCCTCTTATAGCCCAACTTTTCTATTCTCTGGATATCACTAGGCGTTAATATCATCTGAGTATCCCAACAACATTTTGAACATCTCACTTTTAAGCACATCTCACCATCAAGTACACCCATATTGGCTACCTCCATGATGGTGATTTTATGGTTGTCTGGCTTGGTGATAAAGTAGCTAAATTTATAGAAGGTCTAAAAGATGAAAATATTCAACCGAATGGTGTTGATCTTACAGTATCTGAAATATATGTCGTTAAAGAAGCAGGAGAATTAACAGTTTCTGGAAGAAAAATACCTCAATATGAACTACTTGAAGGAAATAAATGGTTGTTAAAACCAGGAGCTTATGTGGTTAGATATGGGGAGTATATAAGAGTACCGGAAGGTGCTGTAGGGATAGTTTTACCTCGATCATCGCTCCTACGAATGGGAGCCACGATCTATTCGGCCTTGTGGGATTCTGGTTACGAAGGAAGAGGTATAGGTCTTCTTTCTGTCTTCAATCCTTATGGAATAATTTTAGAAAAAGGGGCTAGAATAGCTCAAATTATCTTCATATCAGCTGAAAAGGGTAAATTGTATCAAGGAATATGGAAAGGAGAAGGAAAAACTAAAAATTAAAATTCAAGCTGTATTCCAGGTCTTCCTGGGACAGCGTATTTTGCTTTTTGGAGTTCCTTAGCATCCTCTTCTCTAACTATTTCAACGGATATGCCTAATTCTTTTCTCAAGAAATCCTTAGCTCCCATTAATAGGTTTAGCTCCTCCTCTTGAGATGGCACATACTTAATTATTAATTCTCTTTTCTTTAGAACTTGTGATACAAATTGAGCTACTTGCTTACCCTTTTTCCTCAATTCCTCTTTCTTCATTACATTTTTCATTATAGTCTTCATATCTAGAATTCCTTGTTTTTCCGCATTAACTATTTCTTTCATAACATCTCTCTTCCATGATGCTGCCACTATGAAAATCGCTTTAGTAGGTGTCCTCTCCCTAATCGCTTTAACTATTTCTTTATAATCTTCTAATACCCTCCTTACTATCTCCTCAAGAGTGATTGCCCTTTCATCAATCAAATCATCCTTAGCCCTTGGCCATTCAGCTACTGATACAAATCCTTTTTCACCTAATTTCTCCCAAATTTCTTCTGCCAGATGAGGTATTACTGGTGATAATATTATTGCCCAATCCTTCAAAATTATCCTCAAATTCTTAAGTGCATTCTCCTTTCCAATTCTTCTCTCAAGATACGCGTAATCTCTAAGGACTTCAAAGAACATCTGGACAACGAAATCGCGAATTCTAAAGTTGTCCATTAATTCGGCAGAATCCTTTAGTTTCTTATAGAAAAGTGAAATGAACCATCTTGATGGAATATCATCTGGCATCTTAACATCTTTTAATTCTGCAGCATTAAGTGCTAATTCCGCAAACCTCAGCAATTTGCCTTTCACGCTTTCTAATTCCTTCCCTCTCCAATCTAATACTGTATCGAAATCAGCTGCAAATGCCGTGTATAGTCTGAACAAATCAGCGCTCAAATTCTCGGCAATTTCTCGCAATGGAATCACATTTCCTTTGCTTTTACTCATCTTCTTTCCTTCTCTAATAACTAGCTCATTTAGCGTTATAGCTAGAGGCCATTTGTCCTGAGGGAATATTGCTATATGATGCATTATGAAGAATGTCAGATGGTTTGATATGTGGGGTATAGCAGTATGTCTTAAGTCCACGGGGTACCAGTAATTGAATTCCCTTCTCATCTCCTCTAGCCATTCCTTTGGAATGCCAGTCTTCTTACTAACTTCTTCAGCATTTCCCTTGCCTAAGAATACATAATCAAAGAATTCCAAAGTCAATTGCTCTGGTTGTATTTTCTTTTCCCTTATATGATGAACAATCGTATAAAATGCCATGTAAATTGTTGAATCTGAAAGACTTTCAATAATCCACTCTGGATCGAATGGTAATCGTGTACCAAGACCTCTCTTCCTTGCACAAGGCCTTTGCCTTAACCAATCTACAGTATCGTAAAACATCTGTTTATATTTCTCAGGATAAATTAACATTTTTTCAAGCCATTTTCTCGTTTTTTCCTTCCACCATTCGGGAGAATAATCAATAAACCATTGATCAGAGATTTTTGCAACAATAATTTTACCGCCAGCTCTACATACAGCTTTTCGAGATGTTTCGTACATAATCAATGCTTTACCGTTCTTTATCAGATACTCCTTAACTTTCTCCTTTGCCTCTTTAACCGGAAGACCAGCAAATTCTCCCGTTCTTTCGTTCATTTTTCCTTCATAATACTGCTCCTTATATACTATTTTCGTTGCTTCCTCAAGTCTCTCGTCATACTGATCTCTAATACCCATCTTCTTAACTACTTCTTCAGCATGGAATCCCTTAACGCCGGGAACATCAATTATCTTTATTGGCTCAATTTTCATGACAACTTCAGGATCTATTCCATACCTCTCAAGAATTTCAGGATTTCTTTTCAAATCTTGAAGAGCAACATAATCATAAGGTGCATCTGCTGGCTCTGAATATACAAATCCAGTTGCCACATCAGGATCCACGAAATCTGCGGGCAGTATTATTAACTTCCTTCCAAACGGATCTTCAACATATTTTCCTATGAACTCATAACCGGGAATGTTTTCCTTAACGACCTTAACATTATCATATTGGTGCATCAATTTTATGCTTGCTTCTTTCGATACATAGAATTTTTCTCCTTCTATATCTATTTTCACATATTCAGCATCGGGCTTCGCCCATAGGTTAGTTGCCCCAAATATTGTTTCTGGTCTTAAAGTTGAAGCCAAGAGATATCCATCCTCATACTTGAATTTAATTGCGACAAATTCTATAATGTGGACTGGATTGACATCAGCATCCGCTATATCATCCTCTCCTTCAGGTTGCTTATGTAATAGACAATAAGTTACATAATGTGTTCCTCTTTTCAGCACGCCGATATCTCGAAGTTTATGATATTGCCACTCAATAAATTTATTATATATCCGCTCTCCAGTATGGAATTTTCTTCGCCAGTCTATTGAATAGCCTAAAGCAGAGAAATCTATATGGATTCTCTCAGCGAAATATGTTGCCACATTGAAAGGATCCACGAAACTCTTAACAATTTCCTCTATCTTCTTTTCATCGGATTCATACATTGCCACATACTTCTTATAAAGCTCAATGTAGTTTTTATCGCCTCTTGCAATCCTATCTGAGATGGCAGCTATGGGCGTACCAGTTATATGAAACGCCATGGGGTATAATACATTGTACCCTCTTAATCTCTTATAACGAGCGATAATATCGCCTAGCGTATATGTCCTTCCATGACCTATATGTAAAGGACCGCTTACATAAGGATACGGAACGGTGATAAAGAACTTTTTTCTAGATTCATCGGGATTCGCTTCAAATATTCGTGATTCAGCCCATTTTTTCTGCCACTTCTTTTCAATTTTTCTCAGTTCTTCTAAATTCATTTTCCATCACTACAAGCAAATACTCAAAATCAATGAAAACTAGATACTTAAACTAATTCTTTTTTAAGTATCACATCTCCCTCCCAATATATCATTCTTCTTAGAAGCTTTCTCGCATCCCTCTCCCCCAATTCTTTGAACACTTCTGCCTTAGACATTTCAATATAACCTTTTTTAGCAAAAAGCCTCCTCGTTGGAATGTTTTCGGGACTAGTAAGCGCCCATGCTTTAATAGCACCTTTACTCTTGAAAAACCACTCTGCTACATCAATTAATTTTGAACCTATCCCTCTCCTCTGGTAATCAGGATCGACAAAGATATAGCCTATATGGCCATGCTTTCCTGAGCTTAAGTTTATTGTTTCAATCTCAATTACACCAACTATCTCCCCATTAATCTCTGCTACATATGTTCTCTGTGCTCTAAGAGCACCAACGGTTGCCCAATAGACATCAGGTTTTCCTCTGAAAGCTCTTTCAGCAACTCTCGCAACTTTTTTAATGTCCTTTCTCTTGTCTATCCTTCTTATAATCAGATCCCCAAATTTCCAATATTCCATAGAATGGATCGCCTAGAAATTTCTGACTATGATTCATTTACAAACACAAAGAAGGCTATTAATGAAAAAATTTGGTTATGTAAGGTTTTTAGGAGGATAGAGCAAAATTGATCATTAACTTAATTAAAGTAGATGAGATAGAGGCTACAAGAGCACTTGTAGAAAGTATTTTAGAAAAAATAGATCGATTACTTAATGTCTCTTACTGGAGGTTAATATTTGGAAAAGTTATTTATTTTGCTGATGTCTTGGATTTTGCTAATGGTGTTCCTAAACTTTCTCACTCTTATGCTATTACATCGGGTATTGGTTTATTTGTATACCATGAAGGCGGTACTGGTTTTTCTTCCACCAACATAATTTCTGAGGATACTATTAATAGAATTATAAAGATGGCTTTGAAATCCGCCAAGATCTCGGCTAACATTAGGAAATTAAGGTTAGATTTACCAGAAGAGTTGGGAAAATTTGGAAATAGTATACCACCAAAAGTTCTCTATCCTCCCACAGATGAAAGGTTTACTGATCTGCTTAATCAAATTAAAGATGAAGCTTTTTATCTAGCTGATAAAAACTCTCTCAAGCTAAAGAATATAATCGCTAGTATTGGATTTTACTTATACCATCGCAGCATATATGATAGTCTAGGAAATGAGTTAGGCTATACATACCCTATTTATGGTGCTGATATTTCTGTCACGTCAAAATCTCAAGGAAATGTTTTTGAAGGTTATGAAAGCGTTTTTGCGATAGGTGGTCTTGAGTTATTAAAGCGTAATGAAACGTCTCCTAATTATCTATTAAAAGGAGCGTTTAAAAACATGTTAAACAAAATTCGAGGAAAAAAGATTAAGCCCACCAAAACTGATATAGTTGCTGGTCCAGATTTAAGTGGAACTGTAGCTCATGAATCTTTTGGGCATTTATCCGAAGCTGATTCTGTTATTGATGGATCATCATATTTGAGTGATAAAGTTGGAAAAATGTTAGGGCCAGAAATATTGAACATCGTTGATACGGGTCGTTTTATTCAGGGAGGAATTTGGCTTCCTTTTGATGATGAAGGAGTAGCAACTCGGGATATTTACTTGGTTGAAAAAGGCATCTTTAAGGGTTATCTTCATTCCATAATAACCGCTTCATTAATGAATAAGAAAAGTACTGGAAATGGTAGAGCGTCATCTCCTATGGTTTACCCCATTGTTCGCATGAGGAATACTTATATACTCCCCGGGGATGCTACAAAGGAGGAACTCTTTGAAGAACTTAAGAGAGGCATTTTTATAGAGAGTGTAGATGGCGGAGAAACAAAAGATTCAGGAACTTTTATCTTCACAGCAAAAAATGCTTATTACATTGAAAATGGGGAAATTAAGTTTCCAATAAAAAATATAACAATACGCGGTCATATAGCAGATTTTCTTAGCAATATAAAAATGCTTTCGAAGGAATTCAAAATCCAAATCGGCTTTTGTGAGAAAAATGATCAGACGATCCTTGTTGGTTTAGGAGGTCCTTATGTTTTGGTGAAAGATGCTATAATAGGCGGTAGCTAATGGATGATATTCTTTACGATCTAGCTCAAACTATTTTAAACAAACTCCAATTAGCTGGAGCTGACCAGGCAGAAGTGGTTATAGTAAGGAGTAGTACTTATTCATTAGAACTTACGAAAAACATCACAAACAATTTGCATAATATTGGAATTTCAATATTAGCTAGAGTTGCTTTCGGGAAAAAAGTAGGAGGCTCTTCAATTAATTTTGCCATGTTCTCTAATAAGAAATTTAACGAAGAACTTTTAGAGCGTTTCGTAAAGGAAGTTATAAAGAATGCTAAATTGGCAAGTGAGGATCCAAGATTTATCTCTTTTGCTTATCCAAAAAGTGG
The DNA here is from genome assembly GCA_965367995.1 of uncultured archaeon. Classification (GTDB taxonomy): domain Archaea; phylum Asgardarchaeota; class Njordarchaeia; order Njordarchaeales; family Njordarchaeaceae; genus Njordarchaeum. The sequence continues at coordinate 8,467 of CBDULE010000022.1, forward strand.
TAGTAGTATCAGCGTATTTGATCCTCTTATTGAAACAGTAGACGAATCAATTATAATTGATTTTCTCGGAGTCGTACAGAAGAAAATTATGGAGTTAAACATTAGGAGTTTTAATATATCCCTAGAATTATCTGCTTCCAGGGGGTTCATTTTGAATTCTAATGGGATTGATGTTGAAGATGAAGGAACCAACTTTTCATTACTCACTGAAATTCAAATAAAGGATCTTCAGATTGTTGAAGGGAGTGATGTTTGTTATGGAAGACGCCTATCAGAAATATACAAATGTGAGGATATAGGCATCAATGCATATAAAAATGCAAAAGCCGCTGTTGGAGGGAAAGAACTAAAAGAACCAATTGAAGGTGAATTAGTAGCATATAACCTTGTCATTCCAGATTTTCTCTGGCCATTATCTCATCACATAAGCGCATTAGAGGTTATAGAGGGAAGAAGCGCTTTTTCCGAGAAAATAGGTGAAGCTGTCGCTTCAAAGAAATTAACAATTCTTGATGATGGAACGTTACCGATAGGATTATCCACAAGCAAATTCGATGGAGAGGGTTTACCAAAACAGAGGACCGTAATTATTCATAAGGGCGTTTTAAAGAATTTCATATATGATTCGTACTCTGCATATTATTACGGAAAGGAGAGTACTGGAAATGCTTATAGAGCTGAAGAGGATGTTTATCCAGCACCTTGGAATATAGTTATCGAACCTGGAAAATACAATTTCGATAATCTTGTAAACCTTGTTGATAAAGGTTTTTTAGTTAATACTCCCCCAATGGGTTCTCATACAATAGATTATATCTCAGGAGATTTTTCATTAACATTTAGCTACGGTTTTTACATCAAAAATGGGGAAATTTCTAAAGTTATTAGCCCTCTAACCGTATCAGGAAACTTCTTCGATTTGCTAAAGAATGTTATAGAAGTAGGTAAAGACTCTAGGATACTCCCCTTCGGCTATGTTCCTAGCATCGTATTTAGTAATGTTTTATTCAGATGATTACTTAAGCCTTCCAGCTTTCTTAAGAGCATCAATGATATCTTTTTGACTTCTCAAAATACCATACTCCGTTATAATTCCGCTTACATATTTGAAGGGCGTTACATCAAAAACGGGGTTTCTTACTTTGCTCTCCTTTGGAGCTATTAAAACCCTTCTTATATTACCATCTTCTGCAAGGCCTCTAACATAAAGAACTTCATCTGGACTCCTCTCCTCTATAATTATCTCATCACCGCTTCTAATGTTAGTATCAAAGGTGCTTATTGTAGCTGCAACATAGAAAGGAATTCCATTTTCTTTTGCACATAAAGCAATTTTGTATGTCCCTATTTTGTTAGCGAAATCCCCATTAAGAACTATTCTATCAGCACCAACTATGACAATGTCAATCTCCTTTTTCCAACAGAAGTAACCTATTGCATTGTCTGAAATTAGGAAATAAGGTATATCTTCCATCAAAAGTTCCCATGCTGTAATTCTAGCTCCTTGAAGCCAGGGTCTTGTTTCTGGAACATAGACAGTAATCCTCTTTCCTTGCCTATGAGCAACCCTTATGGGAGCTAAGGCCGTTCCCCAATCAACCGCAGCTGGTGCCCCAGCATTACAATGTGTGAGAATTTTATACCCATCCTTTATGAGACTAGCCCCAAATTCTCCTATTTTTCTATTAGCTTCTATTTCCTCATTAGCGATTGATTCAACCTTCTCATAAGTTTCTTCAACTATATTAGAGAATGAAACTCCTTCTTCAAACTTCGATTTTATGAAATTAAGAACCTCATCGACCCTCACGCTAAGGTTAACAGCAGTTGGCCTGGCATTTTTTATCTCTTCCGCCGCTTTTATAATTTTATTGAGATCCTTAAGCTCAATTAATGCTTGATATAGCCCATATGCGCCAGCTAAACCTATAGAAGGAGCTCCTCTAACGACCATCTCTTTTATCGCAAATATTGTGTCTTTATACGTTCTGCTTGTATAGAATTCTATTCTCCAGGGCAAAAAACGTTGGTCTAAAAACTTAACAATTCCTCTTTCTTTATCCTCTATCCATAAGGCCCTAATTTCCTTAATTTCACCGTCTAACCTAATTCTCATGAGCGTCCTCCTCTAAGTCTTTTTCCATCACATAAACATCATCGACATTTCCCTCTATACTTATGAAATGATCGAATCTTAAATCTTTTATTCTAAAACCAAGCTTTTTGTAGAGATTCATGGCAGGTATATTACTCGTACCTACTTCAAGATATACTTTTTTTACACCCCTCCTCTTTAACTCGGATAGAGTATGTTTAAGCAGAGCAGTACCTAAACCTCTCCTTCTAAAGTTAGGATGCACAGCCAAGAGAAGTATATGACCAACATCTCCTTCTATAAGAGCTATAATGAACCCACCAATCTTATTATTTATAGTAACAACGAAAAAGAGGCAGTTTTCATTTTTTAAAAAAAGTTGATAATTTGGTTTTGTTCTAGCAAAAAATGTGACTTTGTAAATCTCATCGACCTCCTTAATATCTTCCTCTGTTGCTCTCCTTACCGATGGTGACTCACTCACTATGTACACCGCAATAGTAGTTGGAACAAAGTTGTCCAGCGTTCATAATTGTCATTAAACAATGATATTAGCATGCTACGAAATATAAGGATTGGACTATAGGGCAGGAGTTAATGCTTCAGAGCGTTCTTCTATTTTCTCCGCGAATGAGGTTTTCTTCCTTAATATCAAGCTTTTAGTGAATATAACAGCAGCATAACCTACAACAAATGCTTTATCACCAGTTATGTCTCCAGATGTATAATATTTTAAAAGCATCCCAGAGGCTCCAAGCTTCCTAGCTATATGCATTACTACAGCAACGGGACCGATTCCACACATGCTTAAATCAACCGATCTTGCATACTCATAAAGACCTTCTACATCCAATGCCTGAATATAATCTAATGCTTTCATATCCTTCCTATATGCTGATTCTTGAGTTTCGTAATGAGTCATATCGGAGCTAGCTAATACTATGATTCTTTTATCTGATTGCTTGAGAACATCTAAAATCGCTAGAGCTACTCTTTTAGCTGTTTCCATGCTTTGATCCATCATAGCGATTGGCACGAACTTAAAGTTATTCCCGTATATAAATTGTAAAAATGGTAACTGGACTTCAATACTATGCTCTTGCGTATGAGCTAGATAATCTTCATCTAGTCCCTTATGCTCTAGCAAAATTCCTGCGACTTCTTCATCAATTTCAATAACACCCAATGGTGTTTTCCAAGCACCTTTAGCATAAACTGAAACCGGTAATCCTAATCCAGTATGATTTGGCCCTAATATAATTACAGTATTTGGCTTAGTATCTTGATGTAAAGCATAATATACATGTGCGGCAGCTGGGCCAGAATAAATATATCCAGCATGAGGAACTTGAGCTGCTATTATTGTATTGTTATTCCCTGGCTCTCCCGTAGGTAAGGAACCAGGGCCTAACTTATGAAGAAAGGCCCATTTAATCATCTCTCTGAGTCTCTCTGGATTAGCTTCATAAAACATTCCAGCCACAGCTGGTTCTCTTAAGTTTTTATTCATGTTACCACCAAAGAAAATTAATTATAGCCAAGTGTAAAATAATATTCGCTTAGAAATATAAAGATTGTTTAGCTCAGCAATGATGAAAAGGCATTAGTGGATAGAATTATGATGTCCGATACACCCGCCACTGAGCTATCCTCCATGAAAAGTCGGCACTAATTTAATCTCAACTTCATCCTCTAACCTCTCATTCAACAAGCCTAAGCTAAAATAATCTCTTCCATTAATTAGAATGAGATATATTGGCCTAACTTTATTGTCCCTAAATATTAAGTCTTTAACATTATATTTCTCAGCGAACTCCCTTAGTATACCTATAACAGTTTTTCCCTTAGTGGTTATCTCTATTTCCCTCTTGCCAATTCTCTGAGCTATCTCACCATAAACAATTATCTTTCCCAATTTTTTCACCTTGTTATTTTTATTCTCTTGAGCTCTTCTATAGCACTTTTTCCAGGGCCTTCAAAGTATTTTCTTATAGGTTCTAATTTCTTAATTAGCCAATCAGCAACAGCGTTTTTTAAATCAAGGGGGTGGAGCTTTCCTTCCTTAAAGTCTCTTGCTAATTCCTCAAACGAATTGTATTCTACTGGGCCACCAAATTTTTGAGGGCGATCCACAAAGAACTTTCCATCGGCGGGGAAAATTATCAATCTAGCAATTTCAAGAACAGGATTATATTCGATCTCTCTCGCTGGATAAAAAGCCTTTCTTATCTTCTTCTTTATATCCTGAGGCGAATCATGAACGAAAATCGCACTTTCGGGAATTGATTTGCTCATCTTAATGTCTATGAAAATATCTCTTATCATCTCCGCATCTCCTTTTTCCTCCGCTTCCTTAAGTAATTTATAATGCTCATCGCTCATCTTAAGGCCCATGAGAAGAGAGTGATGGACAGCGATTGGTTTAATTATCTCCTCCCCATTTCCGAGATTAGCCTTAAGAACATTAAATCTTATCTTTTTAGCTACCTCCCTAGCAATAACATGAGCTTTTCTTTGATCCCTTCCGGCATGTGGTAAGTTGACTTGTAAAGCAAAAATATCCGCAACCTGCATAACAGGATAAATTAGTTTTGCAAAGTCGATTGCTTCACCCATCTTTCTTCCCAAAATAGTTATGGCTCTTCTAACTCTAGCTAAAGTGACTCTCTTAGCAATATCGAGGACTGTTGCCCAATACTCAGGATTTTTCTCATAAAATTCGCTACCTAAGATTACCTCGACACTCTCTGGATTTCCGCCCATCACTTTAATCGATAACTTCATCGCTTTTTCAAAATAATTTCTAGCAACCCAGCGAATTGTATCTAAATCTCCCCCCAACTTATCGTTGATCCACGAGTGATAATCAGCAAGGAAAAGCCGAGTTTTTACCTTAGCTTTCTGAAACTGTGCAATTTTAAGCCCGCTAACAAGTCCAGTGCCCAGATGAACGAATCCAGAAATCTCGAAACCCTGATAGTGAATAAGAGGAACACCGTGCTCCAAAAACAAGCGAAGCTCATCTTCTACTAATATTTCCTCGGTAGGAACAGCTTTTATCCAATTCAATCGAGTTTCAACATCCATTTAATCTCACCAACATCAAGAGTACTCATCTACAGAATTTTAAAGATAACATCGAAATTCAACGACAACAAATGCACTGATTTGTTGACAAATTTTAATAAATCTTCATTTATTAATGCTTAAACCCAAATAGAAGAAGTTAAAATGTTTTGGCTTATCCCCATATAATTGTTGCTTTGTATATACGCCTTATATAT
>CBDULE010000023.1:0-13675 GCA_965367995.1 uncultured archaeon
TTCAAGCAGAAGACGGCATACGAGATGTAGAGAGGTCTCGTGGGCTCGGAGATGTGTATAAGAGACAGGTCCTAATGGAGGCGTTAAGGCTAAGAAAAACGATAGAGAAGAATTTAAGGATGCATCTTGGTCTTTATAGGAAGATTAGAGTTATTCTCGAGAATGTCCAGAAAGCTCAGGAATTGATTGGAGTAAGTGAGATCCTTAAAGAGGGCCAAATTCTTCTAGAGACAACAACTTCTGTGCTTCAACCAGAAAGTATTGAATTAACTACTGCCGCTATTGAAGAGTCAATAGAGAAAATTCATGAGGTTGAAAGTATATTGGCGGAAGATATCGCAATTGAGGAGGAGGAAGACATAGAAGAGGAAGCAGAGAAACTAATTGCAGAATTCTCCCTTCCTAAGCTAAAATCAAAAGTTAAGAAAGTAAGTGAGAAGGAAAAAGAAGAAGATTTGCTTAGCGAATTAAAGAAGATAGCTGAGAGCTAAAAATTTTATTCTACTATCTGAACTAAAATTTTCCTAGCCATACCTCTTCCTATTCCAATCATAACTCCTTTAACTTTTATAGTTAAAGGCCCTCTATCATTATGAAAAACTTCCACTATTGCTCCAGGAACAAGTCCCATTTGCATGAGTCTTATTCTCAAATTAGGCTGAGGTGGTAGACCAACAATTTTCACCACGGATCCTTGAGGAGCATCACTCAATGGAATTATTATACCCTTCTTCCTCATATTATTCACCGCGAATTCTCAGGCATTTACTTCCTCCACACATAAAGCTTTAGCGGTTTCAAGGGATATCTCTATAACTCCTCCATCACTTAATTTTTTGAGTTTTACAGTTTCCCCCTTCTTTAAAAGTTGAACGATTTCTCCTAATCTTAACTTTACATTAGCTATCTCCCTTAAAATAAATCTAAGCTCGCTTTTAATTCTAATAATCTTATACATTTTTCCAGGAATCCCATCAAAAAGAGATGTTGTCTTGCTCTTATTTTCTATATCATTTAATGGATTTCCATGAGGACAAAATTTCCTCTCCCTTATAAACCTTTGGAAAATTCGCTCAGCGACGATTGATGGGATATGCTCAAGATGATGAGCTAAATAGTGGGATTCAATCCAATCAAAGCCTAAATGCTCATGCAAAAAAACCTCTAAAACTCTATGTTTTCTAATAATTTCCTTTGCAAGTTTTTTACCCTTTCTTGTAAGCATTACGCCTTTATATTTTATCCTCTTAGCAAGGCCTCTCAATTCTAAGTGCTCGATTACTTTACTAACAGTTGCTGGTTTAACTAAAAGCTCTCTAGCAATTAAAGTAGTTTTAGCAATACCTTCTAATTTTTCGAGCCTATAAATTGTAATTATGTAATCTTCTAACGTAATTTCTTTTTCAGCAATCATAATTACCCTCTTATTTAGACTTCTTATACAGCATATAGACCAAATTTAGACGCATCAAAATTTTTAAAAAAGAATTCTTCGCTATAAAAGGATTTAGATTTATCTAAATCAAATGACCATCGATATTTTTGAAATTTTCTGGATGATTTATAGTGATTATGGGGCGGAATTATGAGTGAAGAAGCACGAGGAATAACATTAAATGCTAGGGAGAAATATAAGTGCGAGATAGTTGTAGCTGTGGCTGGGCAACCTAATGTAGGGAAATCAACATTATTTAATACGATTACTGGAGAGATTTCTCACGTAGGTAACTGGCCTGGTGTCACCGTTAGTACAAAGATTGGAACAAAGGATTTTAGAGGTCACAAAATATGCTTTGTCGATCTTCCTGGTACTTATGGAATCAGCGCTACAAGTCTGGAAGAGATAATAGCACGTGAATATATCGTAAGTGGAGAGCCAGATGTAATTTTAATTCTGGTTGATTCTACAGCACCAGAGAGAACTTTATATCTTCCTATACAGATACTCGAATTAACTAGAGGAAATGTTATTATAGCTCTCACTAAAGCAGATTTAGCTCATTCTTATGGCATTCACATTAATGTAGAAAAATTACAAGATATGCTTGGTGTCCCTATAATTTCAATTTCAGCTATAAAAGGTCAGGGAATTAGAGAGTTATTAAATAAGATAATTGAAATGGCTAAAAAGAAAGAGATCATTCAACCATTAAAGATTCAATATGGGGGGCTTGAACCATTTATCTCGGAGGTAGAATCCTTAATTAAGAAGTGCAAAAGCATTAAGAACTATAATAGTAGATGGATTGCAGTAAGGCTAATAGAGGGAGACGCTAGATTAGAGGATATTCTAAAAAGAGAGTGTGGGGATGAGATATTAACGAAAATTAAGGAGATAAGGGAGTCAATTAAATCAACTACAGGTCTGGATCCCTCAGAGATCATTGCTATCAAAAGATTTGAGTTCGTAGACAATGTTACTAAAAAGACTATTGTGAGAGTTAAAAGGGAAAGAACATCAAGATTAGAAGCCTTCGCTGAATATTTACAGAAACCCGTAATAGGGCCTATACTCAGCTTAATGCTTCTATTTGGAATATTCATGATAATCTTCTCGCTAAATACGGGATTTCCGTTAAATATTGTTTTCAGAGAATTAGGATATTCAGAAATTGCGGACTTGATCGAAGAATATAGCATAAGTAGCATGATGGAAATGCTATTTGGATATCTAGCAGATCTCGTTAGAAACAGTTTAAGCGGAGTCTTTCCCGACTGGTTTGTATCTCTTCTAGCAGATGGAATTATTGCAGGAGTTGGGGCAATTTTAACATTCTTCCCGCTTATTCTGATGGTATTCTTATTCTCATCCATGTTGGAGGATAGCGGTTTCGCACCAAGAATAGCTGCAGGATTCCATAATTTGTTTGCTAAATTTGGTTTTTCAGGAAGAGCAATATATCCTATGCTAGTAAGTATTGGTTGTAATGTTCCTGGAGTCATGGTGAGTAGGGCAGCGATAGAAGATGAGGAGAGATTAGAAATTATAATATCAACACCATTCATTCCATGCCAAGCAAGATTAATTGTTATTATAGCATTCATAACTGCATTCTTCTCGTCACCATTCATTCAAGCTGCGATTATGATTTCTCTTTACTTACTGGGAATATTACTATTCTTGGTTAGCGGTCTCATGATAAGACTATTTATATTCAGGAAGAAAGAGCCTCCAGAATTTTTGCTTGAGCTTCCTCCAATACATCCTCCCAATGCGAAAGTTGTTTGGTGGAATAGCTGGGAAAATAGCAAACATTTTCTCAAAAAAGCTGGAAGTATAATCTTTCTGCTCAGTATAGTATCATGGTTTTTATTAAACTTTGGACCCTCTGGCATGGTATCTGACATCTCAGAAAGTTATGGAGCATATCTAGGGAGGATCCTAGCAGTATTCTTTGAACCATTTGGCATTCCTGAAGAAAACGCATGGAAGATTGGTTTCGCCGTATTCTTTGGCTTTATAGCTAAAGAAGGTTTAATAGAAGCTATTGTTATGCTTCAAGGAGGAAATCTCGATATCAGCGAAGCACTAGTTGCTCTTGGTATATCACCGCTTCAAGCATACGTACTATTAGTTTTCTTTACACTTTATGTTCCATGTTTAGCTACTGTTGCAGCAATGTATCAAGAAAGCAGAAGTGTAAAACTTGTAATTTTAGGTGTAATCTATATGATCCTAATAGCTTATTTCTTAAGCCTTTTATTATATTTATTTGGGGTTCTTATTTTTCACTAATCCTATTTTTTAGCTACACCATTAAATAAGGTGCCGATTAAGCATGAAAAATATAATAAAAGTCTTGAGATTCTTAAGAGAAGAAGAATTTTTAGATGAGTACAAAATCAAAGCTTTAGGCATTGAAAAAAGAGAGTTAGAGACGATTCTTGGTTTTTTGCTAATGAGGGGGTTAATAAAAGAAATTGAGCTGTCGGAAGAAATGTGTTCTCAATGTCCTCTTAGCAAAGTTTGTGGAATAGCAAGACGTTTGCGAACTAAAGATAAGATTAAAGCTATTATAATTACGAGGAAGGGAATAGAATTTCTCAAGTCTTTAGGGAAATCTATTGTGGAGTAACATATTTTGATATTTTATGCTTAAGTAGAGGCCATGGAATTAAAATCTTAATAGGAATGTCAGCATTGCTTCTGGAGTAAACGATAGCCCTTCGTGTAGGTAAATTCATTATCTCTGTAATAGACACAGGAAGCTCCATACTCTTGTTTAGAATGCTTGCCTGAACTGGATTAACTCCAAAGAAGGTAATAGTATTTACTGTTTTTATCACGCTAGGATGCAAATCCTCCGGGCTTTGAGTAGAAAATTCGATTCTCAGTTTAAATTTCCTGCCTTCCTTACATATTCTATCAACCAAATTTATAGCTCTCTCGATGTAGTTTTTCTCATCGTTATCATATATGTGCTTAGGAAAATAGTTATGAGCCTCATCTATGAGTATGAATGTAGGAGGATAACGCCCTTTGGAGTCTCTTAATTTAATTTCAGAAATCTTTCTTAAGACATGAAGAACGATTATCCTTCGTATGGTATTATTAGTTATATGAGATAGATCAAAAATAGAAACTCTTCCAGGAATTAGTATTTCCTCTGGAATTATGTCATCTAGACCGTCTACATCAAAAATTTCTTCTTCGAGTAGTGGAGCTAATCTCCTTAAAAGAGCATCCCTAGTCTTATTTGAGATAATTGAACTGTCAAAATACATTATATTAAGCCAATCATAAAAGTTCCTAAATGTCTTCTCTCCTTTATATTCCTGCTTAAATATCCTGACGAGTTTTGGAAGAACAACATAACCTTGAGGAGACAATGCTGGTAGGTAGTATTGAAGCGCTCGAGGAGGTATTTCCTCAAATTTTATAGTGAAATATTTTACATTAGAATCGGAATCTACTTCCTTAAGAGCTCTAGTCCATCTCCAAATTATAACGTCTTTGATAGATTTTGGGAATACACCCATATCCTTCCATATTTTAAACTCTATATCGGGAGGAGTTACATCACTGAGAGGATCATCTGCGATTTCAGAATATTCTCCATGCAAATCGAAAACAATCACAGAACCATTTGTAGCTCTGAGGAAAAGATAAATGTCGTTTTTACATTTGACAGTTTTTCCTTTACCAGTTGAGCCAATGACTAATTCATGTTCAAACAATACTGGAATGCTCATGTAATATGGAACGAAAGTTTTAGTCATGGGATCAACAAGTAAATCGCTACCTACTATAATCACACCATAAGGAACTCCAGTATCTGGTACGCCTAGAATGCTATAAATTATTTTTGTAGGAGGAATAAATGCTGGAGCTCTAATATGTGGTGCAAAATTCACACTTTCTTTCTGTATCTCCTCTCCTACTTTCTTCAAGGTACAATAGGGTTCTACACCATAAAGGGGTGATAATTCCAGAAAAAGAGTGTCATTGAACTGTATAAGTTCAGAGGTTAAAGGCTGATGAGGTATTATTTGCCTATCATATAGATCTGGATCTTCAACATCATAACCCATAGCACGAATAATCCCAGCGATGTATTCTCCGTATCTATAATCAAAAATAATGACCGGATATCCAATCCTTATTTTTTCAGAGTTTTTTACAATTCTAATCCAGACATAGGTTTTGTTAACATCTCCAATTATGATAGATAGCTTCCTTGGCATAGTAACATAGCCAATTTCTAAAGCATCTTTTATCCATGGAGAAGGTAATTGATAACTACCACGACCTATTTCATCCCTACACTGTCCCGTGCGTCCAATCCAAGCATCTAACCTAATTACATCGCTCATTACTTAAAAACACCCCAACGAAATTGATTATATGTTGATGGAGAAATAATCCCATGCTGAGCTAAAAGCTTCTCAAGAAAAGCTTTGATGTATTTTTTCTCGCTCTCTGAAAACTTCGCTACAGATTCTGCTTTAGATATCATAAAACTCTTAGTACCCCCACCTAAAAGAATATCACTTATGCTCCACTTAACAATGTTTTCTAACAAATAATCCTCAACTACCCATAGTGGAGCATCAATTCTGAAGAGTATTCTTCTGGGGGACATATAATAAAAAGAGACAGGTCTCAGCTTATTTTCAATACCTATGGGTTCGCCTTTATCACTCAAAATATTTTTAACAATAATTGCTGGGGTTCTCTCATTTGGCCTAAGTTTGTAAGCTAAAAAATCAGAGTCAAGTAAAGGAATATCTAAAAGCCTTGTAAATCTTCTTGAAACACTATTTTTAACAATGTAAATAACCGGAATACGCTGATAATAAAGCTCCTTCAAAAATTCTAAATTGATATCATAAGTGACCGGATGATAAAGAGGACCATCCATTATTACAAGATCAACAGCACCATTTATTTCATCGATGAATCGAAGCACGCTTCTTGTTTCTAAATCAGCTAGAACTCTAGATTCAGCTTTTTTAATAGCATCATCTAGGGAATCTCCAGATAGATTTTCAACAAAACTAAAAGTTGAATCATAAGCTCCTAAAAAGCTTATTTTATGAGGAGCCGGCTTTAAAGAATATAGGTAAATTCCGCTTCTTGCTATGATAATTCTAAATGGGTGTACCCTTAATATGATCGATGAGCCGTCGGAGCCTAAAAGATTCTTATTGTGTAAGATGATGTGAGGTTTCTTTACATCAACCTTAATAGCTATTTCATGAGAGTCTTCAAAAAGCTCAACATCAGAGTAATATTTCCTTCGTATCCTATCAACATTATAGCTCTCTATTGTATAGGATATCTTATACCGAATATGTTCAGATAAGTCTTTTAGCAGCTCATGTATCGAGTTTTCTTTTATTTTTAGTTTGATTTTCGTAGATAGCAATGTATCACTTAGCATAATACCACCAAATTAGAAAGTCTTGAGAATTTAAAATAAAAGTATGATAGAAAAGAAAGTGGAGGGATGATGATAAAACTAAAAATTAAGATAGAAGAGCGTTTCAGGAAGGATTGTAGTGCTAATGTAATACGTATTTCGATAATTTTATTTTTACATACCTATCTATATGGAAGTAAAAATACTTATGTGAAAGTAAAAGATAATGCGAACAATTTTAATTAACTTTTTAACAATAGACTAGAGGCGCATTATCAATTAGGTGATTGCATGAAGAAGGCAATTATTATGTTATTAGTTCTTATGGTTCTGCTTAGTAGTTTCAGAGTTGTCGCTCAGGAGGAAAATGAAAAAGGATACCCCCTTCTCTCGCTTGTAAAAAAAGTCGATAAAGAAGAAATCGCTCCTGGAGATACTATAAGTGTAATAATAAGGATTACAAATGTGGGAAATGCTACGGCATATAATATCACGCTGATAGATCAAAAAGTTCCAGAATGGGTTGGTGAAGTCATAGGAGATACAACAGCACATTGGGAAGAATTGAAGCCTAATAGAACGATTATTTACGAATACAAAATTAAGATAAAGGATGTTGTGCTAACAAATATAACACTTGGAGAAGCGAAAATAATCTATTATGATAAGAACGGAACTAAGTACGTCATATACTCCTCTAAAAATGTTATAAAGGTAAATCTCCCAACAGGAACAGTTCTAGATTGGGATTCTATATGGAGAATAGTAATAATTGTTGAAGGTCTTATAGTAATAGGCATAATTACATTGATGCTTGTATTAGAATACTTGAGTTACAAAGAGTATCTTAAAACGGTGAAAAAGAAAAAATAAGTAGCATTACATTTATATTCAATCCTTTGGGAAGTTATCTAACTTAATCTTAATTGGGTGATGGAAGTGCCAGTGAAGAGAAAAGGTAGAGGCAGGGACAAAGGAAAGGGAAGTAAGGGTAGAAGTGATTATGTCTATTGTTACAACTGCAGAAGGAGAATTCCGATAGATAAAGCAATTAAAAGAGTTGTGTGGGTTCCAGTAGTTAGAGGTAGCTTAGCTAAGGAGCTTGTTAAGCAGGGGACATTTATTCCTAAGAAGAGAGAGGTTAGATACTATTGCGTTTCATGTGCTATACACTTTGGAATCGTTAAGATAAGAGCAAGAGATGAAAGGAAAGCTCTTCCAGAAGAGCTATTAGAAAAAAGATTCAAAATTTAAAATCCCTATTCTTTCACGCTTTCAATCTTAAACTGAAGAATTTGAAAGTTAAGACCTCTTTTTAAAATTCTTCTAACGATCTTGTAATCAACTGTATAGATAGGCGGTCTTTGTACCCTCCTAAATATCATTATAGGGACATAATTGTCGAGTCGCTTAATCAATTCTCCTGAAAATGGGTCAAAGTCAATCCATTTATCTCCATAACCAGCCTGAACCCAGATCCATTCTACATATGTGCTATCAATTTTCTTAAAGCCATAAACTCCTCTAGTAGGTATACCCACAATTGCATTCAAAACTCTAAAACCAAAAGCGAAATCTTCAATACCACCATATTTTGTTTCAAAGAAATTTATTGGAGATTCAGAAAGTCTCTCAATTTTCCTAAAGTTTCTAGCTAAAAATTCCATTACTTCAATCTCAAAATTTATCAAATCTCTTGACTTTTTTAGCAACCGTAAAGCGGCATTATTTAATCGCTTAGAAAACCACATGTAAAACATTTTTCTAATTTTCATGGATTCTTTGCTTGGTATCTCATCGAGACTTATGTTTTTTAGCTCGATATCTTTCGTTTTTAACGATAAACACCATGTTATATTTTTTTCTTCCTTTGGTTTCATTTCCTTAAATCTGAAGACCAAATATGCAGTATCGTTCTGTTGCTGATTTTCGATGCTTGGCATTGGCTTTCCATGGATTTCCTTTAGATTAAAATGGTAGGTACTAAAACCAGCCACTTTAAGCTTAACACTAACGATTTTTGAGGGAAGAATATTTTGTAATGATGTTCTAAACCTAAGCAGAATCATTCCTATGATGCCTCTTTTAAAAGCCTTTTAAGCTCTTCGGGACTAAACTCTCCCTGAATAAGTTGTGCAATAGCTCTTTCCTTAGATAGTCTTCTAGATCTCATTATAGCCCTAACTAGTTTCCTCATTTTCTCATATTGGTTTAATAGCATCTTAACCTCGGTGGGAGTTACACCGGCTCCAAAAGCTATTCTTTCAATTCTCCTTCTATCCTTGAGAAGTTCCGGATTAAGAAGCTCTTCCTTTGTCATACCCTTTAAGATAGCAAGCTGTCTGCCCATACCTCTCCTGATCTCTCTATCGCTTATTCTGGATAGACCAATCATGCTCTTTAGCTTTCCTATTAATCCTCCTTTCTTTAGCATCGATTCATAGTAGTCCATAAGATCTTTTAGTGTGAATTTTCCAGTAAGTACATCTCTAGGAAGTTCCTTAACTAACCTTTCTAGAAATTCGGGATCGGGTATTCCCAATAAACGAGCAATGAACTTCTGAGGAACATATTGCTCTAAATCCTCAATTTTTTCCCCTACACCTATAAATTTAACAGGAGCACCAGTAGCAACAGCCGCTGCTAAAGCTCCTCCTCCCTTAGCTGAACCATCAAGCTTAGTGATTATAATCGAACCAACGGGGACAGTTTCAGCAAAGGCTTTTGCCTGTTCATAAGCTCGCTGACCAATCATTCCATCAATAACTAATATCACTTCATCAGGATGAAGAGCTTTATACAATTTTTTCATTTCTTCCAAAAGGCCCTTCTCTTCCTTATGTCTTCCAGCAGTATCAACGAGAACAACATCCATCTTCTTAAATCTTTTAAGGCCTTCTTTAACTATCTTAATCGGATTTTTTTCATTGGGATTGCCGTAAAAGGGAACATTTATACTCTCAGCAAGTTGTTTGAGTTGCTCATAAGCTCCGAGCCTATAAGTATCTGCGCATATAATACCAACACGATAACCTCTTTTCTTTAGAAAGTGGGCTAATTTTGCTACAGTAGTCGTCTTTCCGCTACCCTGCAATCCAACAAAGAGGATTATATTAGTTTTTCCTGGTTTTATGCTTAGCGAGTATGACCTATCACCTAATAAGGATAGCAACTCTTCATAAAGGACTCTTAGAACTACATTGTTTAGCGGCATTCCGGGAGGAAGTTTCGTCTCTAATACCTTGCTTTTAACTCTTTCCCCTATCTGAAATGCGACCTCAACATTAACGTCGGCTTCAATTAAAGCATTTACAAAGTCATCTACAATTTCGTTTAACTTTTTCTCATCAATGTATGTAGCACCTCTTATCTTCGCGAAAAGCTTACGTAGCCTCTCGCTAAATTCTCCAAGCATCGTACATCACTCTTCATTTGGGTGATAAAAATATAAAATCTTAGCAATGCTATAAGAATCTCTTTGCCAGAAATTAATTTAAATCATTGCTGCTCTGAAATTAGAGATAAGTTTACATTTTGAAAAAGGACTCCTAGTATATCTTGGTGGAAAAATTGCATTTGTGGAAATTTATAACAAGATTATCCGAAAATCAAAAGAGCTGGATACTAAGCCTTGGCCGAATGGCAAGATTTCCATCTTTATTACTCATGATTTCATATTTTGACGGAGAAGAAGGCTCCGAAGCAATAGTTAATTTTGAGGGAGATGTGAGGAAGCTTCTGAAAATTGCACGCCAGGAAAAAGATCTTCCTACACTGATTTTTGCACATGAGGCGATGGGCAGAATTTTCTTTGTAAAAGGATTTCTAGTCCCTGCAGCATTTCAATTTAGAGAAGCTATCAGATTATTAAAGATCCTTAAGAGGAAGAAAAGAATAGATGAACGAGATTACAAAATCATACTAGCAAAATTATTGTCTTGGCTAGGGCTTTGCTATCTAAACGTAGGGAAGTTCAAAAGCTCAGCTAAAGCTTTTGGAAAAGCAATAAAACTGCTTGAAGAATTAGAATATAACAAACCAATAATTGGTGAATTAAAATCATTAAGAGGAGATGCTCTAAGTTTCTTTAATACCGAGGAGGCTTTAAACGAAGTTGAAACAGCCCATGAGATTTTATTGAAACATCCCAGCATAATACTTCTGACTAATGCTATTAAGCTCTTCGCAGCTTTGCTAGTAAGAAATTATAAAGCAGACGCGTTAGACATCTTAGCAGAGGCTTTTGATAAAATGTTAATGCCAGAGATACTTGAAGACCTAAGCCTGAGCTTTTACAAGAATTATCAAAAGCTTCTCGGAAAAATATATTACAAAGTTCTTAAGAACATAGATTTAAGCTTCGAACCAGATGAATTAACTAAGAAATTCATTTTCGGCACGGAGGGAGCTAAGGGGTTGTATTACATATTTAGGTATTTTCTTAAACCAGTTGTCCATCCGAAGAATTTACTAGCTGTAAATAAAACAATTCTCATTGCTGAGCAGTTAAAACTAGGTGGCTTTAGATTTCTGGATGAGATAGTAAATAAAAAAGAGAAAATTATGGAGTCTTTCGAAAGAGCATACTACCTCAAATTTAGAGAGGGCGGTACTTCTTTCTATTTAAGCAAGGCTTATTCAATGCGAGAAAGAATATTGGAAAGTGCTCTTAATGATCTAGCTAAACATTATAAGAAAGTCGCTTTACTCTGCTTTGAAAAAACAGGTGAGGAGAACATTTTCATACTCTCATTTTTTGATTTAGCCCTTGGAAAATCCTTCTTTAAAAAAATAAAAATTGAGCCAAATGAAGTTGAAGAAATCCTAGAAACAGATGATGCGATAAAAAGATCGGAGATGATAATTGATAAGCTTGGCATTGAGCCTCTAATTGGCTACTTTTCAGAATTAGGAGATAACGATTTACTTATAGTCTCCCCGATTGATTTTCTTCATAAGATACCGTTTGAAACAATATTCTTAGGCAATGGAAGATTCTTTGGATCGTCCACAAATATTGTTAGAGTACCAACCTTATATACGGTGCCCATTTGGACTATTCTTCACAGTAGATTTCTAAGAACGTTTTCTACACGAAAAAGAAAACATATTATCCTAGATATCTCTCTTAAAAACGAGAGAAAGGCGATATTAAACATTCTAAATAAGCTGAAGAAGGAGGTTCGTCTCAAAGTATCACAATCGATCCCTCTTATGAGAGTGGGATTTGCGAATGTATATCACATAAGCTCGGATCGTTCTCAACTAATTGATGGTGTTTATAATATTATTAGTGGACAGATATTCAATCCTCTTGACATTGAAAAAATAAGTCTCCCATATGAAATAGTAATTTTAAACATTCCATCAGCAGTAGAGATTCAAGAGTTTAAATATGGATATACCAACTTTGCGATTGCGTTCTTAACAGCTGGTGTTCAATCTGTAATAGCTGCTGGTAAAAAAGTAGATTGGGAAATAGCAGTTGAGTTTTCAAAGGTTTTTTATAATAGCTTACTTAAAGAGCATGAAAAAGCATCTTTATCAGCTCTTAAAGCAAGAAGAGAGATCTTAGCAAGAGGTTTTTATGATGGGCTATTTTTCTATTTCTATGGAAATCCGTTTACAAAGGTGTAAAAATATTGAATAAATGCAGACTTTTAATTTCGTTTGAAGGCATAGATGGTTGTGGAAAAACAACACAAGCAGTACTGTTAAAAAAGGCTCTAGAAAAGATGGGTTTTGACGTAATTATCCTCAAGGAGCCAACTAATGGATTTTATGGGAGTAAGATAAGAGAGATGCTCGCAAAAAGTAAAACTTCGGCGTTTAATACGTCTCAGGAAGTTTATAAACTATTTATTCTCGATAGAAAAGAGAACGTTGAAAAGCGAATTTTACCAGCGTTAAAAGAAGGTAAAATAGTTATAATGGATAGATACTTTATATCAACAATAGCCTACCAGGGAGCTGCCGGAATACCAATAAGCCAGATTGTAAAAGATAACATGAAATTCCCTCTACCAGATGTGATTTTTATCTTAGATATTCCAATCGATGAAGCTGTAAAAAGACTCCAAACTGGAAGAAGAAACCTAGATACTTTTGAAATTAACAAGGAATTTCTTGAGAAGGTTAGAGAGCTATATTTAAAAATGCCAGAGATACTGAAAAATGCAGACGTGATAATAATTGATGGTAAAAAAGAAATTAATGAAATTCATGATGAGATAATGAAAAAAGTAAAGGAAATTTTGGTTAAGAAAGGGTGTTTAAATGAGTAAAGAGATAATTCCTGGAGCTTATGTACTTCTAAGCTACGATGTCTATTTAGCGAAGGATGGTAGGCTAATCGAAAGCACAAAAAAGAAGAAGAAAGTCGATGATAAAGAAGTAGAAGAGGATGTGCCAATAGTTATAAAAATCGGGGAAAAGGAAAGCTCAGTCTTCTTTGAGGAGTATTTAATTGGCGTTAAAGAAAATGAAGAAAAAGAAGTAGAAGTTCCACCAGAAAAAGCTTATGGAAAGAGGGATCCAAAGAAGATTAGAACAGTCCCACTAAGAGTTCTTAGAAGAATGGTGTCATCAAGAGAAATAAGACCAGGAGCCATTCTATATGATGACAAGGGGAATTACATTGGCGTCGTAAGATATGTCGGCTCTAGGGATGTTCTCATAGACCAAAATCATCCATTTGCTGATGAAAAGGTTAAGGTCAAATTTAAAGTCCATAAAGTAGTTTTGCCGACCGATCCAGATATTGAGAAAATTGGTATCTGTCTCTTATACACATCTCCGAGCCCACGAGACCT
>CBDULE010000024.1:0-13327 GCA_965367995.1 uncultured archaeon
TTCAAGCAGAAGACGGCATACGAGATGTAGAGAGGTCTCGTGGGCTCGGAGATGTGTATAAGAGACAGTTCTTTACCGCCGTTCTATGAAGGTCTAGAGCCTTTTTGGAAAGTTATAGCTAACGGTTTATCTTTGCATGAACCTTTCAAATATATACAATATTATGACTCCGTCTTGAGTGTTAGTAAAATATCAGCAAAATTCATAGCGCATTTCTATAGGGGAAAGGTTCTCGTAATTCCGAATGCCATAGACATAAGTGAATTCAACATTGAAGCTAAAAGGGATGAGCTTGGGATTCCAGAAGATGTTCCAGTTATACTTACTGTAGGCAGAGCTTCCCCTAAAAAAGGATTTGAAAGAGCTTTAGCAGCGTTTCATTATGTAATCAAGCATATTCCTAATGCTAGACTTTATGTAGTTGGTCCCTCTGGCAGGTATCTTTCATGGCTTAAAAAATTAGCACAAATCCTTAGGATTGAAGAGAATGTTTATTTCTTAGGTTTTGTCCCTAGAGAGACTTTGATAAAAATGTATAAGATAGCGGATGTTTTCCTCCATGCAGCTTATGGAGGAGAAAGCTTTGGTATCGTACTCTTAGAGGCGATGGCGGCCGGCAAACCTATTGTTGCTACGGCGGGAGATGGTTTGAAAGAAATATTAGAGAAAAGTAATAGTGGATTTTGCATAGAATCTGGTAATCCTATGGATATTAGTAAAGCAGTCATTAAGTTAATTAAAGATCCAGAATTAAGGTTGAGACTCGGCAGAAACGGGAAACGATTTGTTGAGCAATTCTCTTGGGATAAAGTTGCTGAAAGAATCCTTACTGTGTATAAATCGCTAATCGAATAATCTACTTATGCAAAATTTTAAGCCTTCATTTTCCAGAATTATTAACAGTATTCAAAGAAGATGATAATAATGAATCTTGATGTTCTTTTCATCAATCAAGATGAAGTTGCTCAACTTCTGAATATGCCTGAAGTAATCGATGTTGTGGAAGAAGCCTTTAAAGAGAAAGGTCTTGGTTTAGTTCAAATGCCTCCTAAAGTCTATGTGTACTTTGATAAATACAACGGCGACTTTAGAGTTATGCCAGCATATCTAACTGGAAAAGATATTGCTGGAGTCAAAGTAGTAAATGTGCATCCAGAAAACCCAACAAAATATAATCTACCGACAGTTATGGCCACTGTAATCCTTCTCGATCCCAAAACGGGAGCTCCTATTGCAATAATAGAAGGCAGCCTTCTTACAGCGTATAGAACTGGAGCTGCAGGGGGAATAGCAATTAAATATCTGGCAAGAAAAAACTCAAGGATTCTTTCTATCATCGGAGCTGGTGTTCAGGGTCGCTTCCAATTGTTAGCTGCACATGCTGTTATGAAACAAATAGATGAAGTTCGAGTTGTTGATATTAGAAAGGAAATTGCTAAAAAATTTGCTGAAGAAATGTCAAGAAAACTCAATCTTAACATAATTCCTTATTCATCTGAGGAGATGGAGAAAGCCGTCAGAGGAGCAGATATATTAATAACGACAACTCCAGTAAGGAAGCCAATAATTAAGAATGAGTGGGTATCAGAAGGAATGCATATAAATGCTATAGGCGCTGACGCACCTGGAAAGGAAGAGCTAGATCCTCATATCTTAAAAAGAGCAAAAGTTGTAGTTGATGACATTGAGCAAGCATCTCACAGCGGTGAAATTAACGTTCCTATATCTAAGGGGTTATTTAGCGTCGATGAAATTTATGCTGAGCTAGGAGAGATAGTAGCTGGAAAGAAGCCGGGTAGAGAAAGTGATGAGGAAATTACAATATTTGATTCTACGGGGCTCGCAATTCAAGATGTAGCAACTGGATTTTTAGTTTATAATAAAGCAAAGGAGAAAGGCTTAGGAAAAGTGCTAAGATTCTTCTAAAAGTCTTTACTTTTTTTATTAGACTTTAGGTTTTGCTTTTGCACTGAATTGCTTCTTATAAAGCTCCTCAATCTTCTGTATTGTATCCGCTTCCTCAGGACTCTTATCGTATCTAATTCTAGTTATTCTTGCAAATCTTAATGCGTATCCAGATTTATACTTAGGAGATTTTTGTATTTCATCAAAAGCCACTTCAACAACTATTTCTGGCTTAACAAAAACGGTTCTCCCCTTCTCAAAGAGTTTGAGTTCGAGCAATCTTTTAGTTAAAGCCTCAAACTCTGTATCAGTAAGGCCCTTAAATGTTTTACCAACGATTAGAAATTCCCCCGTTTTTTCATCTCTTGCTGCTAAATAATAATCCGAAAGCCAATCTTTTCTTCTACCATATCCCCAATCAGCAGCGACTATAACTAAATCTAAGGTCTCGAGAATTCCCTTAATCTTTAACCATTTCTTCCCTCTAATTCCAGGGGTATATTTGCTATCTAGCTTCTTCGCCATAAGGCCTTCGTGCCCCTCCTTCCTAGCTTTATTAAAGAATTCCTCGGCCTCCTTAACATTGTTTGTTATTATACGAGGGACAAGCGGTATTCCATTAGCTATCTCTTCTAAATTCTTCCATCTTTCTGTATATGGTTCATCAAGCAGTAGTTTTCCATCTCTATATAGGCAATCGAAAAGGAATAGCTTTACAGAGATCTTCTTAGCCATCTTTTCCTTCTCTTTTACCCTTCTCAACCTTCTAACGAGATATTGAAATGGAAGGGGTCTTCCATCATCCCCTATTGCTATAGTTTCCCCTTCAACGATAGCTTCATTTGCCTTAAGTTTCTCCCTTACCTCCTTAACTATCTCAGGAAAACTATCCGTAATGTCTGTTAATCTCCTACTGAATATCTTTACTTTATCCCCTTGCTTATGAATTTGCATTCGAACACCGTCTAATTTATATTCAAATGCCGAGATTCCTCCATGTTCCTTTAAGGCATCTGCAACACTATCTACTTTTTGAGCTAACATTGGTTTTATCGGATGAAATAGTCTTAATTTTACTTCTTTAAGACCTTCTATACCCCTTGTTAAAGCTATTTCCGCAACTTCTCCTATATCACCAAGAAGCATATTGGCTCTTTCAACCAGTTCTGTTTGCGCTCCAATTGCTTTAGCTATCGCCTCTTCCATCAATCCCTCAGAAACCCCATGACGCATTTCACCTAAAATTACTTTTACAATGTATTTTGCTTCTAATGGCGATGCTTTGCTAAGAAGTGCTTTGACTATAGCTTCTTTTCTACTTCTGCTCCCTTCTCCTTTAATCTTTGCCAAGCTTGCTATGGTCCTGAAAACTTCCCTTATGGTTAGCTTAGTTTCAAAAAGCGAAAGCTGTCTTTTCACTTTTTTAGTCTCAAATAATACTTTAGCGAGTTCTCCAGGATCCCCTACCTTGTTAAATATTTGAAGCATCTCTTTAGGAGTGGCACCCGTTATACTCCTCAAAACTTTAATGATTGTTCCCCAGGAAACATCTAGAGTTTCATCACTCCAATCTGGAAAGACTTTACCTATTATCATCCTGACAGCTGGACTTATCTCATCTCTCTCTAGATTTCTAAGGAAATTAGCTATAAGATTGATTTTTGGGATTCTTTCTGAGATTTTTTCGAGTTTTTCACATAATTCAGCAAGTTTTGAGAACTCTGTTGGCATAATGGGTGCCTTCAAGAAATCCCTAATCTTAGTAAAAAATAGAATTCTAAAATAAAAAAGAAGATACAATGAGCATGTTATAATTCTAGCGGAGGACTGAAGAATCCTGTATAGAATACTGGTTTTGGAGATGGTCTAAATCCTAGCTCCATTGTTCTATTTGCGAAGTCCAGTAATAGCGGAAGTATATCTTTTCCAAATATTCTTAGTTCTCCAGTTGCAGAGCACGTGGCTTCATCAAAAGCTCTCTGCTTAAACGGTTTTTGGCCATCAGTCCAAAAGACTATAGGTACTGGGAGACCTATATGATGACCTCTTAAGCTTGATGTGGAGTGATCTCCGGTAACTGCGATTACAACGTTTTCAAGTTCAAGCAGCGGAGCCAGTGCTTCATCAATTTTCTTGATAAACTCTGCTTTCTCTTTTGCCTTTTTATCATGTGATAGAGTATCCGTTCCTTTAATGTGAAGGAAGACGAATTCATAACCCTCATCCAATGCTTTAATTGTTCCCTCTACCTTACCCTTGAGATTTGTCTTTACGGTCCCAGTAGCTCCTTCTACATGTATTTCCTTAAGACCTATTGCTCTTGCGACTCCTTTGTACAGAGGACCTCCTGCAACAAAAGCACCATCAACTCCCCATTTCTCCTTAAATGGGGTCAAATCCTTAATTATTCCCGCTCCTCTAGCTAGAATAACATTAGCCTTTAATAAGCCCTTTTCCTCCCTCTCCTTATTTAATGGATGAGAGTCAAGGAATTCATAAGATACTTTCAAAGCTTCATTTAAAATCTCAGCAGTTCTTTTTGCAGCTTCTAATTCCTCGCCACTAAGGCCTTCATAGGGTAAAGACTTAAGAACTGGTGCTCCAATTTCATGAGGATCTGTATCTGTAATCTTATTAGAAAGCTTTTTACCGTCCGATTTTATAACGAGAACGCCTCTATGCTCAACAGTGTGTATAAATTCTACCGGAAGACCTCTTCTCTTAAACTCTTCTGAGAGATCTTTAGCCAAAACTTCTGCGTCTTTACCAGAAATTCTCCCAGCTCTTCTATCAACGATGATAAGCTTATTGCCCTCCTTCCTTACTGTTGCAAAGTTAGTTCTAAATGCCACATCTCCTTTCTCCAGCTTTAGACCCATTCCAATCGCTTCGAAATATCCCCTTCCAGGATAATCCTTCTCAAGGTCATAACCAAAAATTGCTAAGTGACCCATATCAGAGCTTGGAGGAATTCCATAACCAACTATTGAAACCATTCCTAAGTATCCTTCTGATGCCATTCTATTAAGCGTTTTGAGCTCTTTAGAAATGTATTCTAGAGGGGTTTTCCCATCTAATTTCGGGTTCCTTTCATCGCCCAATCCATCAAGAATGACTAGAATCATCCTTTTCCTCATGTTTTTTCACCAGGAAAAATTCTATAATAAAAGCTCAAAATCTTAACTAATATCGAAATATATTTATGTTAGATGCAATTATTAGGTGAATAACACCGTGGAAGTTATTCAAAATCAACTAAAAATTAAGATTAGAAGAGCATCCATCAAGGATTTCGAAGCAGTTAAAAGAATAGAATATCTCTCGTTCAAAAACCCCTATTCTGATTATTACCTTAAGAGACTTCTTAATGGAAATTTAGCGGATTTATCATTTATAGCTGAGCTCAATAACCAACCGGTTGGATATGTAATTGCTAGAAGAGAATTTAAGGAAAATGAAATAATCGGCCATGTGATAGCTATAGCGGTTCATCCAGATTTCAGGGGGAGAGGAATAGGGAAAAGACTCATGGAGACGGTTCTTCAGGAATTCAAAAAGCTAGGAGTAAAAAAAGTTTACCTTGAGGTTAGGGTTAATAACTTACCAGCATTAAGATTATATGAAAAGTTAGGGTTCAAAATAGTAGAGTACATCCCCTCCTATTATAGAGATGGAGAAGATGCATTTGTGTTAGAGAAAATTTTATAGAGTTCTTGAATGATAAGCAATAGGTATGGGGCCGTAGTCTAGTTAGGTAGGATGCCGGACTCGGGCTCCGGTGGTCGCGGGTTCGAATCCCGCCGGCCCCACTTATAATAATTTCCATTGAGAGGTGCAACTATTGGAATTAGATATATCCCTTCTCGAGAGGTTATCTAATGCTATTGCCCCTTCCGGTTATGAGGGAGAGGTAGTAAGGATTATCAGAGAAGAGCTTGCTGGCGTAGTGGATGAAATTCATATTGACGAATTTGGAAACGTTTTAGCATTCTTGAATGGCTCTGGTCCAAGAATACTATTAGACGCCCATACAGATGAAGTCTCATTTTTGATAACGTATATAGAGGAAAATGGCGTTCTTAGATTTCATACACTAGGATCTATAGATCCAAGAGTAGCGTATGGTCAAAGAGTTGTTTTAAAAGGAGAAAAGGGCTTGGTTAGAGGCTTTATTGGGGCAAAGGCACCCCATCTTCTTAAAAAAGAGGAACTTCAAAAAGTTCCAGATTACTCAGAATTATTTATTGACATTGGTGCAGAGAGTAAGGAAGAAGTTCTTTCTATGGGAATAAAGCCAGGAACTGTAGGTACTTTTGATTCAAAATTTGTTAGGCTTACTGAAAATAGGATTATGGGTAAAGCATTTGATGATCGAGTAGGTGTTTTTGTTATAATTAGCGTTTTAAAGATGCTCAAGGATTCCGATGTAAACGTTGTAGCTGCTTTTTCAACCCAAGAAGAAGTTGGATTAAGAGGAGCAAGATTAACGGCCTGGAAGTCCGATGCTAAATATGGTTTAGCCCTTGAATGCACTGCTGCCTCTGACGTTCCTGGAACCCCTGAACATCTTTATTCTACATCATTAGGTAAGGGACCTGCAATAACAATTGCTGATAGAAGCGTTATAGCCCATCCGAAGATTGTAAGATTACTTATAGAGACCGCGGAGGAAAATGATATTCCATATCAGTTTAAGAGCGTTGTTGCTGGAGGAACTGATGCTGGCGTGATATCACTAACAAAAGGAGGAATTCCAAGCGGTGTTGTTAGTGTTCCAGCTAGATATATTCATGGACCAGCTGCTATAGCAGATCTTAGGGATATTAAGAACACAATCAGTCTAGTTTATCATTTCGTGAAAAAAATAAGCAGAGAAAAATAAAAATTCATGAATAGAAAGTTAGGAATTTTTCTACACTTTTTGCTATTTCATTGAAAACCGCAAAGAAGAGTACACTGAGAACAATTAAGACAATGAAAATTATGAACTGTCCAAAGAATATTGTAAATGATTTCTCTTTGGCTTCCTTAGCTTTTTCAGAGATTTCTGATTTCGGGCATAGCCATATTGTTCTAACTAAAACAAGGAAGTAATATCCTACGGAAATAATCGAGTTTACTGCTACCACTATAGCTACCCATAGACCAGCAGTCATACCATGTTGAAATGCTTCGATAGATGCAATAATTATCAGAAGTTTACTCCAGAAACCTATCATCGGAGGAAATGCTGCTAATGAAAGCGCTCCTATAGCAAACATAGAACTAGTCAAAGGCATTGAGTATCCAATTCCCTTATATTCTTCTAAATTCCTAGTATGAATACTCTCTATAAATGCACCCGATCCCATGAAGAGGAGTGCCTTAGCTAATGCATGACTTAAAATATGAAGCACTGCTGCTGCTAATGCAAATGATGTTCCAACAGTAATTCCAGCAAATATAATCCCCATATTATATACGCTAGAGTATGCTAGCATCCTTTTGATGTCCTTTTGAACAAGCGCAATTACATTTGGTATTGTAACCGTTATAGCAGTCAATGCAAAGAAAATAACGATAACATTATCAGACCATGCTAATCCTGAAGCATCAATTCCATAATAATATACGATTAGGGTCTTAATTAGAGCAAATATTCCTGCTTTAATCACAACTCCAGAAAGCATCGCACTTATTCCGCTTGGAGCTGCAGGATGAGCATCGGGAAGCCAAACATGCAGTGGGAATAGTGCTGCTTTTACTCCGAATCCAACTACAAGAAAAGCTAATGCTACATAAAGTGCTGCATTGAGATGCATCCTAATAGCAAGCTCTCTCGCTAATTGGAAATTAAATGTTCCAAATGTGCCATAGAGTATTCCCATGCTAATTAATATAAATGCTGCTCCTGCTCCTCCCATGATTAGGTACTTAATCGACGCTTCTATTGCTTCCCAATTTCTCAAAAAGGCTACTAAGAGGTACGCTGTTATTCCCAATAACTCGTAGAATAGATATAACGTAGCGAAGTCTCCTGCTATTGCTACACCATTCAGACCTATAATCATCAAGAGCAATAATGAATAGTATTCAAGGATTCTGTCATTCTCCATGTATCCTATGCTGTATATTGATACAGCAAATCCTACGAATGTGAATATTATTGCAATTAAGAGTGATAATGGATCGAATACAAGGTATGATGCAAAATATCCTGAGTTAATGGTGAAAGTGTATAATTTAGAGGCAGAGATTGCGTCTTGATACGCCTTGAGCTCAAAAAATAGCGTCAAGAGTAAAAATGCTGAAGAGATTATCCCTAAAAGCGTCTTGTCTTCCCTAATTTTTCCCACAAATATTATTACTATCATAGCTAATGTTGGTAAAATTATAGGATATAACCAATAATTAAGTATAACTTCGATCATTTTTCATCACTTTCATCTATAAGTAGAGGATTATTATCAAAAATAAGAAGACTGTAACCATCGCATAGAGGATGTTTATTCTCGCATCTCCAGTTTGGATTTTTCTAATTGCGTATGAGACCCTAATCATTGATCTGCTTATCCAGTAATATATTGGGTTGAGAATCCATCTCTCATAAAGCGCTCTATAGATTGTTCTGAAAAATGAATTTTTCTCAAGAAATTCCTGAAGATTAATGCTCCTCTTATAGTAAAATGGATATGTCAAACTAAAGCTTATTATAACAATTCCAAGGGATATTAAAGTTCCTGTCGAGATAATTATTTCTGTAGCAAAGTCTAAAAGTTTATCAACTTCAACTAGTAACTCTCCAGTCTTAATAAACTCTACCTCCATGGGCACAAACAACGCCGTTAATATAGCTAAAGTTGCTAGAATAATTAGAGGAACTGACATCACTTTAGGCGGATCATGAATCTCATGCTCTTCCAGTATCTTCCTCACGTTTTTGCTTTCCTCACCAAAGAACACTAAACCTATCATTCTGAAAGTATAGATTCCAGTTAAGACAAACGTTAAGATGAACAGAATTACTATCTCTTCTGGCATAGCTGTAATTTCATGAAGCATTAGCTCTTTACTCCAGAATCCTGCAAAGAGTGGAGCACCAACTAGAGAAAATGCACCAATAATCATCGTCCAAAAAGTAATAGGCATATATTTCCTAAGACCGCCCATATCATCCATATACTTCGAATGAACAGCGTGAAGAATTGCACCAGCACAGAGGAATAAGAGAGCTTTGAATATTGCATGTGTTATTATGTGAGCTAAACCAGCAGCAAAGGCTCCTTCACTCATTATCATTCCTGCTAAACCAAACATCATGAAAATGTATGACAATTGACTTATTGTAGAGAACGCTAAAACTTTCTTTAGTTCTCTTGCGACTATACCATAAAGTCCCGCTAAAAATGCTGTTAGTAATCCGAGATAAAATGCTGCATTAAAGAAATTAGCCATTACTTCTAAATGAACTGTTCCAAGAGAATGCAAATCATAGATTATTAAAAAGACCCTTCCAACAAAATAGGCACCTGCTTTAACCATTGTAGCCGCATGGATAAGTGCACTAACTGTTGTTGGACCCGCCATAGCTTCAGGAAGCCATTCGTGATAAGGAAATTGAGCACTTTTACCCAGAGATCCAGATATTAAAAGGAGAGGGAAGATAGCAGAGAGTCCTAGGTTAGCTATTGCTAATAACCATGCTGGATTAGTGCTTAAGTCAATTATATTGAATGTCATTTTTCCAGTAGAGAGAGTAACAATTCCAATTATGCCTAAAGCAACTAATGTAAAAGAATCTGCAAATCCCGTCGTTATTAAAGCTTTAAATCCACAATGAGCATTATATTCGCCTTCAGTTTTGAATCCAGGGACATCAGATGGTGTTTCTTTCTTATACCAGAAGGATATTAGTGCCCAGCTACAGAGACCAACCATTTCCCATGCTATAAACATCTGAATTAGGTTTACTGAAACTACTAAGAGGAGCATTGAGCCGACGAAAAAGTTCATCCAGAACCAATACCTTCCTAAATCTTCCTCTCCTTCCATGTATCCCAAGCTATAGACAAAGATTAGGAGGCTGATTAAGCTCACTATTAATAGCATTATGACGCTGAAGGGATCTATAAGTATGCCAAAATCGATGTAAACAGCTTTCCAATTAATCAGCACTGTTGTTTCAGTGTAAAAGTAATGTTCTCCAATTTTATTCCAATGGATTTCTCCAGCAATTATCCTATACACAATAGATAATGAAAGGAGAAACACAAATGATTGCGAGATTATTGAGAGATAACTTGCAGCATTCTTATTAAGTTTAGAGACGAAAAATGCAATAAATGCTGTCAATAATGGTATAAGCCATATAATCCATGCTTCAACCAGCATTCTTTCACCACCTCAGCTTCTTAAGATCTTCAACATTTATCGTCCCTAGCTTCGAATAAGCAACGTAAATTAACACCATGAAAACAGCTACGATCCCTGCAGCAACTACTGTGAAGAGTATTAAAACCGTCTGCAACAATGGATCATAAAGATTTGGGAATGCATACTTAGCGTATATTATGAACAATGCTTGAGCCGATAAAATCATCATTTCAATGCCCATCATTATTCGGATCAGGTTTTTCTTCGTCATTAAAATATATCCACCAACGAAAAACGTCGCTAAAGCAAGAGCGAAATAAAGAACTTGAAGGCTCATTCCGTTTCACCTCTTATAAGCATTGATATTCCTATACCCGCAGCAAGCGTAACCAATGCCTGAATAAAAATCCCAAGAATCCAGTAATCCCAGAGGAATATATTGGTGTCCTTGTCAAGTTTTTCGTGAGTGACAAGCCTGGATAAATCGGCTCTATCTAAATTAATTGTTACTTTTTCTTCCATTAACGATACTATAACTAATGAAGCTAATCCAATGAGGAGGATGAGGGAGACAATTGTAAGCTTATTCAATAGATTCACCTCCTTTAGTTACTGAAATTATAAATAAGAGTATTGCAGCTAGAGCTATCGAATAAACCAAAATCTGAATGATCCCTAAGAGACTATAGCCCATGATTAGATAGAATATACCAAGAGTTACGCTCATAAGCATAAAGCTAATCGCGGCTCTCATAAGATTTTTTTCTTCAGCAACAAATACCGAAAAGATGAAGACCAAAACTAATGCTAAAAGGGCAAGGAGTTCTGTTAACGTTTCTCATCACCCCATCATATTTGAACGATTTCAAAACATCTTAACACGATGATTAAGATTATCTGAAGGATGCTTAAAGGTATAATCCATCGCCAGAAAATATTCATTGCTTGATCAATTCTATACCTAGCTACGATGCTTCTAATCGTTGTAACAATGAAGACAATCAATGTAACTTTAATGAAGAATATTAGAAACGCAATTAATGGGTCTATAAACGGATTAATTGAAAAGCCAAGACCGGTACCTCCGAAGAACAAAACCGCACCGAGTGATGCCATAAAGAATAATTTGAGGTCCAGACTTAATCTAAACATAGCTAATGTCCTTCCGCTAAATTCTGTCAACCATCCAGCTCCAAGCTCAGTCTCTGCTTCTGGTATATCAAAAGGAACTTTCTCTACTTTAGCAACAGTGCTAAGAATATATGCTATAAAAGCTATTGGTGCGAAGATAACAGGTGGTAATGTGTTCGTAGTATTCCTCACAATCTCACTTATTGTTATGCTTCTTACTAATATTGCTACAGATGCCACAGATAAGATAAATGGTATTTCGTAAGATATTATTAATTCGAGAGTTCTTGCGGCTCCTATATTAGAAAAAGGTCCCTTTGTAGAATAAGCTGCTATTACCATGAGTAGACTAACAATAACCGAGATGGCTATGATAATTAGAAGATCCCCCTCAAAGGATAATAATCCTTTGTAGGAGAATATTGGTATAAACAAAAGCACAAAAAGAACTAGTGATACCGAAAGGATTGCCGATATATAAATAACTTTTTCATCGCTTCCTTCTGGAATAATCTCCTCCTTTGTAAGTAATTTTATTAAGTCTGCAAGGGGCTGAAGGATTCCGTGAGGTCCAGTTATTAGAGGTCCAACTCTATGTTGGTATCTGGCATGAATTTTTCTATCAAACCACTGATAAAATAATGCAAGTGTTGTAGCAAGAAGCATAAATAGTATGGCATATATTATAATCTCCAGCATTTATCTCTCACCTTGCTTTTGGAATAAATAATAAAACAAGCGAAATTAACATTAGATACAAAACTGCGAATATCGAGATATAGTACGATGAAATAGCTATTAGGATAATCGCTGCGTCAAGCGCAACTAATAAGAATACATAATAAACCCATCGGATAGAGTATTGTATCCTACCAACTTTAAGGCTTTCTCCGCTTAAAAATGGATACTTATCATAACGTTTTCTTCGATTACCAAGCATGAATATCAATAAGGAGAAAATAAGGGAAATCATAAAGCTAGTTATGATTATTAATGCATCTATCAATCTAGTGCACCTCTTGTCTCCTCTGATTTCCTTCAGCAAGATTTATATTAAGTCTTTCTATGTCTTTCAACTTCTGATTATTACGTAGTAATAGATAAATCTCTTGGATAGTGATAAAGATGATACATTTAAAAAATCTTCGACTTTGGGCTCTTAAAAGGTCTCTTTGGGTCTTTCATGTAAATAGCGGTTCCTGTAATGGTTGTGACATTGAGATTGTTGATGCGTTAACTCCTCGTTATGATGTGGAGAGATTTGGAATAAGATTAGTAGGCTCGCCTAGACATGCCGATGTTTTATTAATTACGGGACCAATTACATCAAAGAATTTGCCTAGAATCTTGAGAATTTATGAACAAGTACCTGAGCCGAAATTTGTGATGGTTATAGGCTCTTGTGCAGCGTCTGCTGGGTTATTTAGGGGATCTTACAATATACTTTCAGGAATTGATTCAGTTCTTCCTGTTGATGTCTATGTAATTGGCTGTCCAGTAAGACCTGAAGCTATCATAGATGGTTTCATTAAGATTATTGAGAAAATTGAACGAGTCGAAAGAGGAGAAGATAGAGGGAAACCTATAGTGATTGGAGAGCATCTTCCAACACCAATGATTAAGGTTAAAGCTGAGAGGTGAGAAAATTGAGTTTTGAGAAAGCTATTGAAAAACTAAGGGAGAAATTCGGATTAGAAGTTTCGAAGGATAAACATGGATATCTTTGGACAAAGGTTGATAAAAATTTGATAATCGATGTTTTAAAGTTTCTTAAAGGTCAAGGATTTACTCAGCTAGTCACAATTACGGGAATAGATAGGCCAAAAGATGATATTATAGAATTGATTTACCACTTATCGTATGAGAAGGATAGATATGGTCTACTGACTGTCTCTTATACACATCTGACGCTGCCGACGAATTAGACGGTGTAGATCTC
>CBDULE010000025.1:0-12710 GCA_965367995.1 uncultured archaeon
AACTCTTAGAGCTGGCTTAGTTTCTGTGAGAGCTATGGCATTTATAACATCCTCAATCCTCTTCTCGGGAGATATCCTACCAATCATTATTACTGCGTTATCTCTCTCCTCGAAGGGCTTCATACAGTAGGGTTTAAAGTCCCTAACTTTAACAGGCGGGTTAAGAACTAGAGCTTCACCGTTCCAAAGCATCTTTATTAGCCTAGCGATATACTTGGAGCTAGTCATTACTAAATCCATTGCTCAAATGGGTTGTCTCTAGTAATCTAAAGCTGTTCTTCTCCTTAAGTTTAAGGATGGGCTTGTAGAGCTCGTTATTAACAAACACTACATCTGGCTCCTCCTTTTTAATTGTCTTGTCTAGGGTATGTAGAGCCCGAACCTCTGATGGATGCCGAATAGCGGCAACGTATTGGGTGGTAGTGTATAGACCTAAGAGATGTCAAGGCCTATGCCAAACCATTCATTGCAGCTTTATTTGCTGAAGCCATTAGAGCTGACTTGTTAATAAAAGCAACTAACGTAGATGGAGTTTATAGTAGCGATCCAAGAAAAGATCCAAATGCAAAAAAGTTTGAGAAATTAAGCTATGAAGATTTCGAGAAAATAATTTTAAAGAATAAGCAAGAACCTGGAAAGTATAGTTTGTTCGATTTATCTGCCATCAAAATTGTAGAAAGGTCAAAAATTAAGTTGATAGTTATAAATGGTGAAGATTCAGAAGAAATAATTAGAGCAATAGAAGGTAAACACAGAGGAACTGAAATAGGCCCCGGTAGCTCAGTTGGTTAGAGCGCCTCACTGGTAATGAGGAGGTCGCGGGTTCGAATCCCGCCGGGGGCTCTAAACATTATTTCTTCTCATCTTCAACCATGGTAGTGAGTGAAATTGGTAACAGAAGAATTCTATTCATAATCTTAAGCCAATACATAGCGTACAAAATAATTAGCCCTATGTTTAATGCGAAAATAAAGAAAAATTCATGAGGTATACTATTAAGTAGCGCTATAATGCGGTAATAAACAATGAATGAGAGTAAGGATATTACAGCGAGTAATAGAAAACGCATTTTTAGTATTTTAAGAACATTAACTGCTTGTCTATAATATTTTTCTTCATTGTAAAGCATATGTTCGAGCATTCTGATGATATTGAAAGAGCGTTTTCTACCCATCTTTTCCGCTAGGTAGATGGACATTAAAAAGATTATCTGTGTTACAGTATATACCTTCGCTAAAGAGTCTCTTAAAATTTCTCTTTCATTTAAATAGAAGATAGGATTTTTCTCAAGAAAATTTAATTTAGCTAATCCTGTAATAATAGTGCTGTTATCGTAAAAAATTTCTTCTTTTAATCTGGAAAGCTTACTATTGAGCTTACTAATTTCCTCTGTTAAATCATAGTTAATCCTTCTAAAAAACTTTTTAAAAATATGTATTTTAATCACCCCATTTTATAGAATTTATAAAAGATTTCGTAACAAGAAAGGAGATTACAACACTACTTATTAACAAAACTAAAGCTAATAGAAAATACGAGGGAGAAAGCATAAGGATTCCGATGATAGCTGATGGTGCTAAAAATGCTAAAAATAGGATGATACTGAACAAATCTTCTGACTTCCTAAATGTTGAATCGAGCAATCCTACATATTTCTCGTTGAACATCTGAATTAAAGCATTGTAATTTTCGATATCTTCGCATCTTTTGATCAAACTAAGTAATTTTTCTAACGAAAATTTCTCATTAGTTAAGGAAATTAAAATTTCTAAGGAGCTCTTTAAATTTTGAGTAATCTGTTTTAATGTTGCTAAGTAAAAAAGAATCACATCATTGAAAATGCTTTCTCTCAAGTTTTTAATTTTAGCCTTATAAAGCTTCTGAAGCTGGTTTAGTAATATGTAAAAAATTAAAATTGTTATTACAACGTATGCCATCATTTCCAATCGTCTACACCGATATCAACAAAGCAAGTAGTATTATTATGAATCCTCTAACAACATAGCGTTTGCCTTCAGATTCGTTATAAGATGTTGCCCATTCAATTATACCAAAGACGACTAGTAAAGCCCCAACGAAATATAGGATTAGGATTAAGACACTTAGCCATTCTTTTAGTATTTTTAGTATTTCCTTAGGCAGTTCTTTTACTGCCTCTAATATTTTTCGTGGATCGACATCTTCTGAATCCTGATTTAATTTGTGAAAAATATTACAAACAATTTTCATAAGCATCATCAACTGAATTTTTACATACATTTTTTTATCAGAGAGAAGATGTAGCTGAATAAATCCAATCAAGTATTTCGTTAATCATTGAGACCAAGATTATGAAAATTATAATAGAAAGACCGATAAGAAGACCTTCTTCTACCAAAGGAGAAGCCTTATTATTTATCATCCTTCTGTAAAATTTTGATAATAATCCTCTGAGATTAGCCATGATTTTTCCCTCTCAAAAATAGACGAATATCTAAGATACCCTCTAGCAAAATGAAATTTAAAAGAGCAAAAAATGAGATAGTTTAGAAAACATAGTGCTAAAAAAGAATGACATTAATGTAAAAGAACCTTAATTAGGTAAGATTGTTATATCTAATTTAGCTGATTCTACTATTTAGCTAACATTACTTTCTTCGTTTTTATGCATTATTTAACAAAGATTTTAATTAAGCTAGAGGAAAAAACTTAAAATTATTATGAGAAGACTCCATAATTATATCTTTTAGGGAGTCTATTCGGGGCGTAGCGCAGTTTTGGTTAGCGCGGCCGGCTGTAGACCCCTAGCCTAAAAGACGATGAGGCTAGGGGAAAAATCAGCGGTCGCGCATACAGAAACCGGTAGGTCGCGGGTTCGAGTCCCGCCGCCCCGACCATCTATTTCTCTTGTTGTTTAGAGCTATAAGCATCATCTTACCTCTGACGGAAAAATATTTAACGTTCTATTTCCGAAGATTTTACACTTATGGATGTCAATATTTAAGTGGATTTTTTGATGAGTTTAGAGGGAGATTTCTTTGAGTGATGAAGGATATGAAGAAAAAATGGAACTCATGCTTAAAGAGGCAAAAATAAATCCATGGTCAGAGGTTGAAATAAGAACTAAGGATGGGCTTCTTATAAGAGGCCTTGTACTTCCGCCATTTAAGATAGGGAGAGAGGATATCATATTTGTTAAGTTGCCCAATGGATACAACATTGGATTAAGCTTAGAAAATATTAGTAAGCTGAGAATTTTAGGGAGGAGAATTGTAGAATATAAAATACCTGAAAAAGAGGTTAAGCCAAAAAAAGGATTGCCTAAGGTCTCTCTAATAGGAGCGGGAGGAACAATAGCGTCAAGAGTAGAGTACGAAACTGGTGCTGTTAAACCGGCATTCACGCCTTATGAGCTTGTAAATGCAATCCCTGAGATGTTTGAAATCGCTAATATTGAGCCAAGACTCATATTTAACATATTTAGTGAAGATATGACACCTGCTCATTGGATTCGTCTGGCTAGAGAGGTAGAGAGAGATATAAGAAATGGTGCAGAAGGTGTAGTTATAACTCACGGTACAGATACAATGCAGTACACCGCTTCAGCATTAGCATTCATGCTTCAAAACTTACCTGTTCCTGTTGTTTTGACCGGTGCTCAAAGGAGTAGTGATAGACCAGCATCTGATGCTGCAACGAATGTTATAGCATCTGTTCTTTTTGCAGCAAGAGGAGAAGCTGCAGAAGTTGTTGTAAGTATGCATGCTAATTCTGATGATACGAAAATATTGATCCATAGAGGTGTCAGAGTTAGAAAGATGCATAGCAGTAGGAGGGATGCGTTTAGAACTATCGGCGACATCCCTCTAGCCCTAATTACGCCAGAAAACTTGAAAATAAAATACTTAAGGAGCGATTTCGATAAGAGAAGGAAGCAGAAAGATGATATATATGCTGACGCCGTTTTTGAGGAGAAAGTAGCTTTACTATATACCTACCCTAATATGGAACCAGATTTAATCCATGTGCTCATAGATAGGAGATATAGAGGTCTTATTCTTGCGGGAACTGGTTTAGGACATGCTCCTAAGAGCATTCTTGAAGCCTTAAAAAGAGCAATTGAAGAGGGCATGCTAATTTTTATGACAACCCAGTGTATCTGGGGACCTGTAAAAATGAACGTATACGAAAGAGGCAGAGTACTACAAAGAATTGGTGTTATTCCAGCGGATGGATTATTACCCGAGGTAGCGTATGTAAAACTTGGCTGGTTACTTGGTCATAAAGATTTAGATAAGAAACAAGTAATTGCATTAATGCATAAGAATTTACGTCATGAAATTGTTACAAGAGAGCCGCCTAATGCTTATTTCACAAATGTTTGAGGAGAGAAAGAATATCTAGCGAGAGAGAAATAATATTAATTTTTGCTGACTCTTCTCTTGAAATAATTCCTAAACATTTAGCTAAATTTTTGGGAAGAAAAAGAAAAGTAAGAAAAGAGTCTATCATTTTGAACTCATTTTGGCATTATAGGATATTACATAGGCTGAAAAATTATGAGAAAAGAGGTAGACCAGATATTTTACATTCAGCTTTATTGCTTACACAAGATTCTATTTTAAACAAGTCTAGAATTCTAAGAGTGATAATACATACTATAGATGATAAGGTTATCTATGTAAATAATAGCTGGAGACCTCCTAGGCATTACCTTAGATTTTTAGGATTAATGGAACAGCTCTTCGAGAGTGGTCAGGTTCCTCCAGAATCAGACAACCCCCTATTAAAACTTATTAATAAGAGTCTAAAAGAGACGTTAAATGAAATCTCTCCAGAAATGGTAATTGGATTTTCTCGAAGAGGAAAGAAAAACATGAGATTTCTTAGATCTATTTTAGAACGACACAAAAAGGTAGCTTTAATCATTGGAGCTTTTCCTAAAGGATTTTTCTCAAATGAAGTATTAGGCTTAATAGATGAACTTATTAAGATAAGCGATCATTCTCTCTCAACACTTTACGTAACTGCAAGAGTGATAGTTACGATTGAAAATACATTAAAATTGGTTGATTAACCAGATTTGGACCAAGCGTGTAACAGGTTTGAATATAGGTCAAAAATGCCCTCTCCAGTTAAAGAGCTAATAGGTATAAGCTCTCGAGTTAGTACTTCTTCACGCTCGAGAATTACAGGTGTTAGTAACGATTCAACCCTTTCTACAGGCTGTTCATAACTGAAAATTAGACTCGGATTTTTAGCAAGCTTTAATATTTCTTCTATTTTCTCCTCAGGAAAAGCATCTATCTTAGTTAAAGCATGTACTATCGGCAATCTAAATCTCCAATATACGCTCTCTGATAAAAGTATTAAACTCAACAGGGATGTTGGTGGTTCGCAAAGAAATGGATCAAATAGAAAAATAATTGCCTGTCTCACATCAGGTATACCTTCAAAAATCGTTTTAAGTAAAAGAGGACCTGTTTTTCTATAAGTAAATACTTCCATCTGTCCAGGAGTATCAATCAATAACACATCGGGGGAAAGCCTGATGATTTCGTCCTTTAGATCCTCAATGTATTGGATAATTAAATCCATTGAAGCTATTAATGCACCATTCGGCCCCAGGTTTAGCTCTTCCATTATCTCCTCAACACGTATATAATCCCGAACATTTATATCTGGCTCATAAGGCAATGTTTCTTCTTTAACCCCTGGATCTAAATTTAAAATAGCA
Source organism: uncultured archaeon (assembly GCA_965367995.1). Taxonomy (GTDB): domain Archaea; phylum Asgardarchaeota; class Njordarchaeia; order Njordarchaeales; family Njordarchaeaceae; genus Njordarchaeum. The sequence goes on from CBDULE010000025.1 coordinate 5,717, forward strand.
TATGATTCGTCTTTCTCTTCTAAATATGTTGAAAACGCGCCTACCAAAGTAGATTTGCCACTACCCGCTGTTCCTAGGATTATTGCAACATCCATATTAATACCTCCTTATGAAATTAAGAACATCAGCAATAGATTATCTTACATAAAATTATGGGCTTAAAGTTTCAAATCACTCTATGAGGTGAAGTAAATGCGAAAAGCGCTAGTAGCAATGCTCCGTAGACTTAAAGAACCTTATTGGCGCTTTAAGTTTGAAGAGTTCAAAAAATTAGTTCAAGCGGCTGGCTATGTAATAATTCAAGAAGTGATTCAGGTAAAAGATAAACCCAAATCCGCAACATTATTTGGAAGAGGAAAAATCGAAGAGATGAAGAAAATAGTTGAAGAAAATGACATAGAGTATGTTATCGTCTATAATGTACTGAAAAGCATTCAAAAAGCCAATCTAGAACTAGCTTTGAGAAGAACAGTGTTAGATCGATACGATATAACCTTAGAAATTTTTGCAAATAATGCAACAGACACAGTATCTAAGCTTCAAATCGAATTAGCAAGAATACAGAGAGAAATACCATATGTTAGGCTTATGGTGAATGCTAGATTCAGAGGAGATAGAGTATTTATAGGAGCGGGAGGCGAATATAAGTGGAAGGTCATTCTCTCCTCATTAAGAAGAAGAATGAAAAACCTTAAGGAAGAAATTGAGAGAAGACGTGCTGAGAAGCTTAGGATAATTGAATCTCGTAAAAAAGAGGGTTTTAAGATAGTTAGTATCATCGGTTATTATAACGCTGGGAAAACATCGCTATTTAACGCTCTCACAGGAGAGAACAAACCCGTAAGTGATATGCCCTTCACTACACTTTCAAGTAAATATTCTAGAATCCTTGGAGCTTCAAAAATACTCCTAGTGGATACTATTGGATTCGTAGTAGATTTGGATCCTAGAATTATTTCATCATTTGAATTAAACATTGATGATATCAGGTACTCAGATGCTTTAATACATGTTATTGATGCTTCAGATTCTCCGGAATGGTTTAGAATAAAATTTATCACATCACTAGATATTTTGGAAAGAGAGGGAATAAAAGACACGAAAAGGATAATAGCTCTCAATAAAATAGATTTGTTAAAGGATACGCTTGAAATTGAAATGATAAAGAACGTTATAGAGGAAGAAAGTAAAAGGAGACTTGGTTTTGTGCCACCAATAGTTGAAGTTTCAGCAAAAAGTAAAATAGGATTATCTAAATTAGTTAAAGTGCTTATAGATGAATTAGAGTTAGTGAGTTAATGAGTGGGAGAAGCTATCCTACATTTATAGTTGATGAAATGCTTGGAAAGCTGGCTAGATGGTTAAGAATATTCAAATTTGATGCAAAATATGCTAAGGAAGAGAGGCAAAATAATCCAAATCTTACTGATAGAACAATATTAAATATCGCAATAGTTGAAAATAGAATTCTAATAACGCGTGATAGAGAGTTATATAAACTCGCAATTCACCATGGTGCTCAAGCAATTTTAATAGAGGATGATAATCTAGAGAAACAAATTGTGAAAATAGCTAAGAAATCAAAGATTAGAGAATTACCTTTCTTCGATAAGAAATTACCACTTAGATGTGCCATTTGCAATACACCGCTAGTAAGAGTTTCTAAAAGTGGTGTTAAAAAAGACGTGCCGCCTAGAGTTTATGAAAATTTTAATGTGTTTTGGAAATGTCCAAATTGCGGTAAAGTCTACTGGCCAGGCAGCCATTGGAGAATGATTATCAAGAGAGCTAGGCGTATTCAAGAGATTCTGAGGGAGGATCCATGAGGATCTTAACCATACAGAGAAAAGGGGATGGGTTAATTATATGCCATGGTAATGGGGATCCATCAATTAAAATCGATATATCTGCGGAGGAAGATGAGTTTATTACTAACACAGTATTAATTTATACAAAAAAGGCTGATGTAATTCAAAAACTCAAAAGTCAGAAAGTATTTGTGCCAGTTTTAGTGCCAGAAATTTGGCGTTTGGAGGAGAGATATGTAATTCCCGTTGATAGTACATGGTATCTAGGTGAAGTATTTGAAATACAGCTAATTGCGAATGAAGAATCGCTTATACCTGTAATTTTTCATAATCCAACTAGAATACTTCTTGCATTCATAACTGAACAGCCGCCTATTGTTAAGTTAGATGCTTTCTTTGATATAGTAATCACTAGACTTGGGTATGATGAACTATTTAAACTAAGCGAAGAGCTATTTTTTGATGCTAGATATGTTTTATCATTCAAAGAGGAGAGGAAAGAGAACTATCTGAAATTGGAAGAAGGAGCAAAAATTTTGTTTTCTAGACATTTAACAGATATTGTCATTTTGAGAACCAAATACTTAAAGGATTAGTAAAAAGCAGGAAATCCCTTACTGCTGTATTATCTAGTTCTATACCTTCAGCACTTATAATTTTAAGAGACTCAAAAGAAGGATCTTTCTTAACGTTTTTAAGAAAATTATTAAGTAATTCTTCGATTTTTTTACTGATTGGAATAATATAAGAAAGTCTTTTTGATTCGCTAATTATTGGGCCTAAACCCTCATTTGCCCAACGCTTTATAAAACTTTTAACATTTTCTTTAGCTGACAATGGGGGACCAATCTTGAAATCAAACTTCTTATCTTTATTTAACACGAACAATATAATGTAAATGTTATCATATGATTCAATTATTGTAGAGGTTGCTACAAAATATTTCTGATTCCTAATAAAATTAACAATATCTCGATGGATTCTTTTTGCTTGGCCCCAGTAAATATCTTCGGGAATTGAGACCTTTTTCCTCAACTTAATCACAATATTAGGAAAAGCTGAAAGATAAAAACGAGCTAATCGCTTATGATATTCCGTTATTTTTGGTTTAAAGAAGTTAATCGTGGGTTCGCTAAGAAAGTAAATGGCAGCTAAAGAAATTCTATTGAAGGTTCCCCAAGAAAGAGCTGCTGTAGCGTTCCTATTTGGATCAACGGGATCTATTAAAACTATAGGACTATTAAATTTCTTAAAAGCTGATTTTTTATCCCAGCTACTGGAAAAATCGATAAATATTCTTCTATTTTCAGCAAGAGCTTCCAATACTCTAATAAATGAACCATAGTAAAGCGTTAGAAGTTCACAAGCATACCCTGACAAGCCCTCAATCCTAATCTCAGCACCGTAAGCATTAATTCCTTTCAGAAAAGCTTTTAACAATCTAATTTCTCCTTTGAGTTCATCAGTTAATCTCTCCTTAAGATACTCTGAATGTAAAGGAGTACGATCGACAGCAGATAGTATCTTCCCAACTCGAAAACCCGGAACTAGATCAACGGTAAAGTCATCAGAAATTTCAACTCTCAGATACGGATGTTGAGCATAAGCTCTTTCAGTCTTATATTTAAGCTCTCTCTCGAAAATTTCTAAAACCTCTAAAATTTCATCCTTTGACAAAATCTGGTTGAATAAAATAAAGACATCAGCATCTCTCTTATCAGCAAGCCAGGTATCCCTAGCAAAAGAGCCGTGAAGCTCTACAGATGCTGGAATATCGTACTTTCTCACGATATCTTCTACTTCTTTGATAAACTTTCTTACTAAGGCGTATAGATGAGCTTTTATATCCTCCTTTGGAGTTATCATCTCAAGAACTTTTTCAAGAACTTTACACATTTTTTCCGAGTACTTTTGACATAGATGTAAAGATGGTATCTCCAATGGCATTAGAGTTCACCCTAACAGTTTGGGATGTACTAAATGCTTTTATTTATATCCTACCTGCTTACATAGCAAACGCATCCCCCGTAATATTCGGAGGAGGCACTCCATTAGATTTCGGGAAGAATTTCATTGATGGTAGGAGAATTTTTGGGGATCATAAAACGATAAGAGGACTTTTATCTGGTATACTCTTCGGAACGCTAACAGGAATAATTGTTTACTTTATCACACAGATTGATGCGAGATTATTAGCTTTAACTTTGAGCGATGCACTAATGCTTGGATTCTTACTATCTATTGGAACACATATTGGAGATTTATTAGGCTCATTCATAAAGAGAAGGTTGAATTTAAAGCCAGGAGCTCCTTTCGTACCAATGGATCAAGTGGGTTTTCTGATCTTTGCGATACTCATAGCATATCCATTTTATCCACTCCTAAACTTGGCTCAATTACTCCTTCTCCTAATTGTAACACCATTAGTACACATAGGCTCAAACGTGATTGCATGGTTGCTTAAATTGAAAGAACATCCATGGTAATCATTATCCTTATTTCTTTTTCTTAAGAACCCTCTCAAGGTATTTCTCTATATCCTTACTCTTTTTCTTCTCCTTCTTCATTTTCTTGAGCATTTCACGCTTTTTCCTAACCGCACCTAGCTCCCTTGCTATTCTTATAAGCAAATGCCTTTTGCTAATACCATTAACTTTGCTAATGATTATCCTTCCCCTTCTTTCGATCCAATATGCAGGATGATGTTTATCAGGCTCAACCCTCAATATAGGAATTTTTAGCTTTCTCACAGCCTCTGCAACTTCATCGAGCTTTGGCGATAATATTGCATACCTTAAAGGGATTTTTCTACCAAGCCTCCTAGATAGCTTATAGTCGAAATATTCCGGATATATAATCCAGTGATCCTCTCTTTTCATACTAGACAAACCTCTTCAAAGGAATCTTAACGTCTCCATATTATATGGGGCATATGAATCTATTTTAAGGCGCTCTTTAACAAAATTAGCAAATTGGACAGCCTTTCTCTCCTCTCCATGAATTACAATGACTTTGCGAAGATTTGAATTCATGTCCTTAATGAACTGAACAAGCTCTGGAAATGGTGAATGTCCAGAGAAGCCACGTATGTGCTTAATTTCAAGTTTTAAGTGAATCTTTCTCGGAATTTCATCCTCATAAATAATCACCTCTCTAGCTCCCCTAAGAATGCTCCATCCAAGAGTCCCAGGAGCTTGATATGAAACAAAGACTAGGGAATTCTTCGACGATTCTCCAAGATATTTGAGGAATTCTACAACTGGCCCTCCTTGAAGCATGCTATGCGTTGCTAAGATTATCGCCTGTTCATTGCTTTCAGATATCTCCTCAATGTGTGTTGGATCACGGACGTGAATGAAGAAATCTGCTAGAAATGGATTATCCCGCTTATGTAGTATCCTATCTCTTAACCTTCTTGACAAAAATTCTGGGCTGACTGTATGTATTGCAACAGCTTCCTGAATCATTCCAGCAAGATAAACAGGAACTTCTGGAAGTTCTTTTCGGATTCGCATATAATAGTAAAGAACTAACATAAGCTCTTGTGCCCTTCCTACAGCAAGCACAGGTATGAGAACTTTTCCGCCCCTACGAAATGTTTGAATAATAATATTAATTAACTCCCTCTCCGCGACGGTTTGAGGAGGAGCTACATCTTTGATAGCGCCATATGTAGATTCTATAAAGACAGCCTCTACTCTTGGGAAGTTAGTTTGAGCACGATCTAGAAGTCTAGTATCAGCATATTTTATATCTGAGGCAAACACGAAATTATAGAGGCCTTCAGCAATATGTAGATGAACTATAGCACTTCCCAAAATATGTCCAGCATTATATAAGGTAAGTCTGACATCCGGGGCTATGTCGTTAACCTCTTCATAATTAAGAGTTATAGTATGCAGTAATGCTCTATCTATATCACTTAGTGAATAAGGTAAAAGTTTTCCTTCTTTTCGTGCTAAATCAATATAGTCCCTTTGAAGTAAAGCCATCAGGTATTTTGTGGGCTCAGTACAGTATACAGGGCCGCGATATCCGTATTTAAAGAGATAAGGAACCATGCCAGAGTGATCGAGATGAGCATGAGTAACAATCACAGCATCAAGCTCATCAACAATAAATTCGGGTATGTTAAACGATGGGAAAATTTCACCTGGATTAACAGCTCCTACACGAGCTCCTGCATCGACCAGAATATTGCTTTCCCTCGTCTGAACTAGGAAAGCATTTCCCCCAACTTCTCTTCCAGCGCCCAGAACAATTACTCTAACCCTATTATTTGACCTCATCAAGTAAGGTCTGTGAATCCTCAAGCCAACTCTTTTAAGAAATTCTACCCTATCAGCAAGAGAAATTTCCTGAAGCTTTCTAGTATAGCTAACAATGTTTGACTTCAAAGGAGGAGCTCTAATAATAACAGGAGACCATCCAGTAAGCATAGCAATTTTTCTTCTAGTCTCACCTTGGGGGCCAATAACTACACCAGGCTTCTCAGCTTCAATAAATACTTGACCAGTTATGTCGTCAAAGATTATATCAGTAATCCCAGCAAGATGACCAACAAGATCAAATATAATCTTCTGAGCCTCACTCTTGTCCTTTCTTATAGAAGGATCAGAGCGAATAGAGATGCGCTTATGAAGCTTCTTAGCAATGGACTTCACAACATCCTGCTTAAGAAGATACTCAGGATTCTTAGAATAAATAACGATCCTAGGACCCTCAAATTCGATTTCAGTAACCTCACTCTCCTTAGGAAGCTGGCTCTTAATCCACTCCTTAAGGTCCTCGTACCACGAATTAAACCGAATACTCTTGATTGCCATCAAGCTAGACACCAATGTACAAAGGAATAAGAGAAGAGAAACATTAGAAAAATATCCAAAGAAAATAGAGGATAAAATATAAATATAAGCCTAATTTTCTAAAGATTGATACGGAAGATAGAACAATAGAATATAAAGCTACTATAAAAAGGAGAAAATGACAGAAGAGAGTAATATTTCTTCAATAGATAACCTCGAATGAAGACGAAAATTTTAAAAAACCTGGAGAATAGAAACCAAAGAAATACCAGCTAAAGATTTAGGGAAGATAAAAGTAAGAAGAATTAAAACCTGTCTCTTATACACATCTCCGAGCCCACGAGACCTCTCTACATCTCGTATGCCGTCTTCTGCTTGAAA
>CBDULE010000026.1:0-12530 GCA_965367995.1 uncultured archaeon
GAACGAACATTCGCTGAAAGTCTCTGAGATCGCCGCCATCGAATTGCCCTCCGAGGCGCTAAGTTTTGCTAAAGAAAGAGGAATTGATTTAAAAATAAAAATCCGATTTTTAAAAAGCTCTCTTGACCTCATCTCTAAAAACTGGTAAATTTTTCTATCTTAGTAAACCAAATAATAAAGAATATAGCGAATGGGGAATACCCGGTAATCTGACTGAGCTAATGGATGATGAGAGAGTCACAGTCCCGACATTCTTATTCTTAATAGCAAATTTAATATTCGGAAAATTTATTCACTACAAAATAAAAACTGAAGAGGGTAATATGATGATTCTTCTTTTCGGTTTTGGACCATTTGGAAAATGGAAGAAGAATCCTGCTGGAGTAATTGCTAAAGAGTTCGATGGGGAAGAGTATTTAGGCGAAAAAATCAAGGGACTAGAAATTCCAGTCTCCGCAAGATATATCAGAAATGAAATCCCTAAGCTAATTAAAGAGAACAAACCTAAAATAGTTCTCGGAATAGGATTAGCAACTGTCCCGGTGGTTTATGTAGAGAGAGTAGCGATAAATCTAATGGATTTTTCAAAGCCCGATGTTGATGGATATAAAGCGGAAGATGAACCTATATTTGAGGACGGTCCTACAGCTTATTTCACAAATTTAGATGTGAAAAAAGTGATTAAAAATTTGAGAAAGAGTGGCATTCCTTCAACAATATCGTACTCTGCTGGAACATATTTATGTAATGCTTTATTTTATGCAATAATGCATACAATTGATAAGGAGAAAATCAACTCAATTGGGGGATTTATTCATATTCCACCATTCCCAGAGATGGTTGTAGATAAGAATATTGCTAGTATGAGTAAAGAATTATCAAGAAAAGCTATTCATATCATAATAGAAACAGCAATTAAAGGATAGGTCAGAAGTGGAAAGACTCATCATCTATCAGCCCGTCGGTTGCTCATCATCCCTGAATTTTTCGATAAACTTTATATATCTATGGAAGTTATAAGAGCTATGATGCTACATGGTGTCTTTATGTTGGGAATTCGTGCGGGAAGAATTATAACTCCTTTCGTTGAGATAAAGGATGGCTTAGTTGTAATTGAAAATAGTAAAATTATCTATGTGGGTAAGGAAAAAGATTTTCCTGAAAGTTATGACGAAGAAATTGATGCTTCAGATAAGATACTTATACCAGGATTTATTGATATTCATATCCATGGAGCAAATGGAGCTGACGTAATGGACGGAAAACCGGAATCATTAAAGCTAATTGCGAATTTTTTAGTAAAAAATGGTACAGTTGCTTTTCTTCCCGCTACTGTAACAGCTCCGCTTGATGAAATATTTCAGGCATTAGATGCAGTGAAAAAAGCTAGGGAAGAAAATGTTTCGGGAGCTAAAATATTAGGAGTTCATATGGAAGGTCCCTACATAAGTAGAGAAAAAGCCGGCTCTCAAGATGTTAGATATATAAGAGAGCCAAAACTTGATGAACTCAAAAGCATTATTGAGAAGTATAGGGATATCATTTTGAGAATAACTATAGCTCCTGAAGTGAAGGGGGGAATAGATGCTATAAGATATCTCGTTCAAGAGGGGGTAATCGTATCTTTAGGATATACGAATGCGAACTTTCAATATGCTATGAGAGCATTTAATCTTGGAGCCAAACTTGTCAATCATTTATTCAATGCTATGAGGGGATTTCATCATAGGGATCCTGGAATAATAGGTGCTGCCTTGCTGAGAAATGATGTATTCACTGAGCTAATACCAGACGGCATTCATGTAGATCCAATTGTAATGAAAATTGTTTATAAGCTTAAAGGATATTGGAGATTGATTCTTGTAACTAATAGCATAATGGTAACTGGTCTTCCAGACGGAAAATATAGACTTCCTAAAGGTCTTGTTATAATAAAAGATGGTGCTGCAAGACTGCCCTCGGGAATACTTGTCGGCTCAACTCTTACGATGAACCAAGCTGTTAAAAATGCCATTAAATTCCTTGAATGTCCATTAAGAGAAGCTATTTATATGGCAACATATTCCCCTGCAAGAGCTTTAAACATTACTAATGAATTTGGTTCGATTGAAGTTGGTAAGAAAGCTAATCTAGCAATAATAGATGAAAATATCAATGTTTATTATACGATTATAGATGGAAAAGTCGTTTACAAAAAATGATGAAGTTCTTGGTTGTTTTATTTTATCCTATTCTAGCAAAATTATTAAGAGACTATACTATCTCCTCTTCTGAAACCCAATAAAACTTCTTTATTTGAAGTTCGTCACCCTTAAAGTATCCCTTCAAAACCACAAGTCTATCAAGTACTGACGGAACCGGAGGGTCAACAAAACTTATCGCTGGAAACGTGCCAGATGAATCACTTATTATAAACCTCCAGTATTTCTTTCTCTCTGGCTCGACCTGACCATGTTCTGGACAATAATATCCTTCCTCCCTAAACTCTAAGGGTCTTCCACAGATTGGACAGACTTCCCTATCAAGTATTGTCTCATCAATTACTAATACCTTTACTAAATAAGTTCCTCCTTGCTGTTTCATCTCCTTTAGACTCTCAGCCCATGCTGGTTTTAATTCCGTAATTGGAGGGAGAAGATTATCATCCAGAATCTCTATTATAGAATTCTCTGTTACCTTTACTAACGTGTATTTTCTAAGCTTAACTTTTAGATATTTCCTAAGCCTTAAGACTTTATCATCAGACTCCTTCAAAAGCCTAATATGATGATCTCCAAAAGCCACACATGGAATCCTTTCCTCAGTATTTACTATAGAAAAAAGAACATAGGGCGTTTCCCCTTCTCTTCCTTTACTCATCTTAACTGGGCCAACTTCTAAAAGTCTTCCAATGATTGGGGGATATGCTATTTGGGACGTATCTACACCCAAATTTCTTGCTACTATCATTGCAGCTGCTCTTCTGGTAAGAAAGCTCTTAGCTTTCTGATAAACATCATCAACAAGTTTATCGAATTCCTCTCTAGTTAAAGATGGAAAAGCCTTGCTTACTATCTCCCAAATATCCTCATAATTCTCTTCTGCCAAAATTGACACCTCCTATAGAATATAGCCAACTAAATATATTAAATTCAGAGAATAAAAAATTAGTATTTTCGTAATATCTCCCTTCGAAAAATCAGAATTTCATGCTTCCTTTTAAATTTGTTGAATCAGAGATAAGGCATCCCTCTCAGACGGTCTAACAAAGAAGTTTTTATCGGAGATTTCCATAAGATTTGAAACGTTATCAGATCTTTCATTTTCTCCTACAAAAATTGTGATAAGCCTAGCGTTAACTTCATCTAGTTTCTTCCTTAACAACAGCTTTGAAATTTTAGATTCCCCATCAGTTATAATTATTATTACATTAGTTTGATCTCTAAGATGGCTATCCTTTAAATCAACAATTGCTGTTAGAATGGCCTTCTGTATATCAGTTCCACCGTTGCTCTTTATGCTTAATATATCGCTAAGTATTTCTTCAGGGTTTTGCAAAAGCCTATATATTCTGTAATCGAAAAACCTAAGGTAGAATTTCCTGCCCTCTATTATGCTACGCTTAAAAAGCGCAAGAGCGACAGAACGAGACCAGATTGTTTTAAGGCCAGCCATTGATCCTGATTTATCTAATAAGACATATATAGCGCCCAATTTGTTCAATAACTTTCTTCTAGTTAAAAGACCCTGTGAAACGAGTTTTATTAACAGGAGCTCCTCGGGCAAAGCGAGTTCTCTAGCAAGAGCTTTTAGCATATTTCTACTCAATCTATAGCCGCCAAGTTCTGTTCCAATAGTACTATCCCTCTTTATTTTTGTATAAAATCTAGGCATCTTTTCTATCAAACCAATAGCGAATCTTAATATTTGCTCAGCATTGTCTACTTTCTTAATCAAATCCACAAGCTTGAGCGTTTTCAGATAATCTCCTTCTTTAGTACCAAAATTTGCTATTTTCAATATGTTCGCAACTTTCTGCAAATCTATTTCAGCTTGTTTAGCTGCATCTTCTAGCATTTTAGCAATCCTACTAGTTTTTCCTTTAGCAATCTCTTCTTCTGCTTTCTTAGGACTCGCTCTCCGAGAGAACGAACCTTCCCCTCCAGATGCTATATTTATGAAATTTTTCATGAATAAGATAGCATAATAAGTGCTTAGCTCATCATTTAATTCCGTTTTTATCTTGGCTTTTTTATAAGTGAGGCTATTTATATATTGAAGGAGAGCCAGTCTAATATTTTCTAATATCTGGTTTTCATTCTTCTCCATACGAATTATTGGAATTAGACTGTAATGCAGATAATATGCATCAGCTAATATTGTGGACAGTGGAGTATTTGGCTTAAGTTCTTCGGTAGGAACGATATAATCTTTAGATTCGTTAAATAGGTCAACTAATATCCTTTCTCTTATCTCGTAAATTAAATTGTCTCTATTTATGTTTTCAAGATTTCCTTTAATTTTCTCCATTAGAGCTTGAACCTCTTATATTTTCTAATATATCTAATAACTTGGTTAAGTTTTGTTCAAGTTTTATAAATTGCGGTTTCAAAAGTGGATGGGCAGGCATCATACTAACCTCCTGCTTCACTTTTCCTAAAAACGTCTCGAATATTTCAATAAAGTTAATGGTGGACGTTTCATCTTTCTTTCTCTTATAAAATTGCAGTAAATTCTCAGATTCTGCGATTAGAACTTCAATCCTGCTGAGATAATCAGAAATCCTCGATAACTTTAACTTTAATAACATCTCCTTTATCTTTTCAATGTCATCAGCATTTTGCGGAGCAACGGTAAGAAATGCCATTGATAGGTGCTCGGGAAGAACATCATTATCGTTGTAGAGAACAGAATATGCTGTGGCAATTTTCAATATCTTTATCTTTCTCCTATCGCTTATCTGAATTCCTTTCCTTTGCAAATAAGATAGTGCTCCTATAAATAACTTCTTTATGTCATCTCTATCCGTGAGAGAGCTAAATCTATTATTGACTAGCTCATTTAACTTTAGAATATCCTCTTTGCTCATTATTGGCTCAATAGAATCATCTCTTCCAATTTCTATTCTTATTCCAGCATCAATTAACTCGTTTAACAAAGTCTCTTCAACATATCCGAAGAAGCTTCTCACTGTTAATCTGTCATAGAAAGCTAAATCCTCTTTATCCGTCGATACTTCATTTGATGCTGTGTATAATGCAATAAGCTTTATTGGAACATATTCAATACCATTAAGGATTCTCCTATAAAGAATTATATCAAGCAATGTATTTCTTATGGCTGATGAAGCTTTAAAGATCTCGTCAAGAAAAACAATATCCGCATCCGGAAGCCTATTTGTAGTTATTCTCTTGAGCTTTCCGCTCTTGAGAGATGCTATATCTATTGGCCCCAATAATTCATCTGGTTCTGTAAATGGTGTAAGAAGGTAGTAAAAGTATTTAGCATTTATTAACGATGCCATAGTTTCAATCATAAGAGTTTTTGCTGTACCTGGTGGAGAAACTAATATACATGACTCCCTTGAAATTAGAGTAACAAGTATCGCATCAATCTGCATGTCTCTTCCTACAAACTTTGAAGCTAAGATATTTCTTAGCTTGATTAGCTTCTCTAACTCATTCACTCTTGAACAGCCCTGGAAATTTCTAAACATTATGAATGTTTTTATGAAGAAAAGCATTTTAAAGTTAAGTAAAGTTCTAAAAGACGCATACCGATTGAAAATGGCAGATTATGGCATCTCTATAGAAATAAAGAATTTCTAGCACAGCATTATTACTTTAGGATACTCTTGTTCTAACATTTCATAGGATAGATGTTTTATATCTTACGAATATTTATTAAATCAGTCAGTAAATACCGAAATAAAGTCCCTCTCAACCATAAAATTTAAATAACAGATAAAATTTTCAACCTAATTTCGATAAATATAAATGGTATCTCTCACGTAATACAGATACTTAGATAGGCTGTTTCATCTTAAGTGGGTTATATCCCTCATTGAAACAGCTTGTAGCTTAATACTAAAAATTTGAGAGGTGATTGAATTATGCCATATATGAAGGTAATTATGTACCGTCCTCCAAAGAGGGCAAATGAACTATATAGGATCTTAATGAACTATAGGTACATGTTGATCAGATGGAAGAGTGGTAAGGTATACTTTATAGACGCTAAAACTGGTGACTATGTGCCAAATGATATAAGGAAAGAACTATTAATGGCGGAGAAAGAGTTAATCAAAGAGCGATTCGGAGAGGATCATTGGGTGTATAAATTAATAACTAAACAATCAGGAAATAACAACAAAGTAAATTGAAAAATAAAATGATGAACTCACGGTACTCTGATGTAATGATGATCTATCTCTCATCTGATATACTCTTCGCTTGAAGTTCCAATGCTAACATTATAGCAAGCTCTGCTAATTCATCTCCATATTCAGCAAACCTTTTGAGGCTCTCTATTACGAGCCTCAATTTTAACCTTCTATCGTCACCCTCGATTTTTGAAAGTCTTTTAACCGATTGTTTCTCCATACTATGCATTTCGTTTACCATCTTATAGACATAATGTGCCTTCTCAAGATCTTTGTATATAAGAGCATTTACTGCATTCTCAAATATCTTCTTAGCTAAATCCTTCATTTCTAACAAGATATCACAAACATCATCGCATGCTCTCTTTCCTAGTTCCCTGGCAACATATGCTATTCTAGTAGCATGATCTCCAGCTCTTTCAATACTTTTTATGATTAGTCTAAAGCCCAAACATTCTTTCAAAGACGTAAACCCAAACTCTTTGATTAAATTTGGTCTTGAAGCTATGAGCATTAGATTTCTTACAATGAAGTAATAAAGCCTATCTACATCGTTATCCCTCTCAATTACACTTTCTGCAAGTGTTTTGTCACCATCTATAAGCGCCTTAATAGCATCATCTATCATAAATGAAACTATTATACCTAATCTTTCAACAGCCTTAGGTATCGTTATTTCTGCCTTTTTTACCAGAGATTGAATTATCATATACGATGTTGTTTCTTCTAAAAGTTCCATTCCAATTAACTTATTCTTTATGACTTTCTTGAGACTCATTCTGTGCTTTATTGTATTTGGACCAAACTTTACCATTATTCTATCATAGCCAAGAACATAGTAAGCTACAAACTCTCTGATAACTTTATCAATATCATCATTTTCGGATATTGACATAATTGCTTCTTTTACTGGTTCTCTAATATCCTTGGGATAGATTGTTATAGAGCCGCTTTCATTGAATGTTAAAACTACGAAATCTCCAGCCTCTAGACCCAATTGTTTTATCCATTTCTTTGGTATTGAAACTGTATAAGTAGCTCCCCCAGTTATCTGAATCTTCCTCAATTCTTCTTTCATCTTTTTCACACTTACATAGATTATAGATATTAAGAAAAAGTTACGTAAAGATACATACTTTCTTTCTAATATTCGTAGATGATTCATATAAAAACTTTTCTATCTTGAAGACATATGTTAACTTTATTAGAAATATTTAATAGGATACATTACAAATAAAATTCATTTAAGCTTACTTAAAATTTATTAGTCTCCGCTTAAGGTGTCAAATTTGATCTATGGTTTCTATCTTCTAACAACTACTGGTACTCCGGTTCTAGAGGAGGAATTCCTAGAGATTTCAACAAAAGAACGAAAGCCCATGTTTGCGAGTGCTATGAGTGCTATAGCTGATTTAATAGAGACGACCGTAAAGGAAAGAATGACGTATGTTGAAATTGAAGGTGCATATGTTTATACTAGCGGTGGAGAGAAGTTTATAATTATTCTCTTAGCTGATGAGGAAAATCTAAGCTATGGTGAGCTTGCTAAGAAAATCCTACATATTCTTGAGGAGAAGTATTCTCCAGATGACATTTCGAGGAATCCTAAGCTAAAAGAAGAAATCAAGAAAACCTTAAAGATGGAGATATTAAGAGAGATTCCAATGATTGCCTCAATAAGGAAAATGCTTAGGATAATAGAGGAGAACACGCAATTTGTATCTGATAAGCTCGTTTTAGAGTTAAGTAAAGAACTGAAAGCTGAGAAAAAGGTTTTAGATATATCAGCTGGAAGAAAAATCTCACCATTCCTTATAAGTACGTTTAACTTTGAAGACGTATTAACTAATATAATGAAATGCAATTTAACACAAGCTTTTATAGATTCCTATCTCAACCTTGACTCATTGGACGAGGATCAAATGAGTCTTTTAGCCTGGATTGGAATAGCTTTAAATAGATTTGCCACTAAAAAGCCTGCCCCAGATTTCTCTATAATCCGAGAAATAATCAATAAAATCAATGATGAGGTGATAAAAAACTATCTTAGATCATTAGTTAATTCCTTTGATAGCATTGAAGCATTCAATCAGCGCTTCCAAATAAAAGATCTTAAGGTTAAATCAAAAGCACTTTGTATAGCTCTTATAGATTCTAATAATGAAGATATTAGGAAACGAATTAAAGATTACGGGCTTGACAAGAGTGTATTAATTAATGGTATTTTGGATGTTCTAGAAGTAATGACAAAGCCATCAAGAGAATTTGATAATATTAGCTCATGGCTCATCTTTATAGGTGATAAAAGATTAGAACTTGAGAAATCAAAATCATGCGTCGAATTTGTTTTTCTTTCATATGTATCAGGAATTTTAAGAGTTCTTGAGGTACCTACTATAAGTCTAGATATGATAAAAAGTTTCATTGATGAGCTTGAAGTAAAAGTAAAAATTTTGAGGAAGATTGATGCTGATTCAGCGTATACGCATGCTTATTGGTTATCAAAATCAATATATTACAACTATGTAAAGTTCCTGTCCGAAATAGTTTCTGAAAAAGCGAAATTAAAGAATGCTGAAATAAGAAGGAAAATTAGACAAGTAGTTAGAGAGATAAATACCTTAAGGCAATTATATGCAAGCAAAAGAATCGAGAAAGTGATTTATCTTGTAGCGTTATCAAATGTTTTACTCGAGCTTTTTAGGTTATATTCAACTTTAGGATACATCCCTAAGGAAGCTATAAGAATACTAAAGGAGCTTATTGATGAGAAAATGGAAACTATTAAAGATTTTGCTCCATCTCTATTTATAATGTATTCTTCAGCGCTTTTAGAAGCTTTAGGATTCATTGCGAATCTCATAGATGATAAAGTACTAAGGAGGAGCATTTTCCAGAGAATTGGATATTTAATTGAGAAATTAGCTTTAGAGAATGAAGGAATACATCATATAAATTTAATATTAAACCTTATGGCGTTAGTTCATTACCTAAAATCATCGAATAAATATTCAGTTGAAAGCGCTAAAGATATCTCTTTTAGAATTGTAAAGAGATATCCAGGGCTTTCTCCCATGATAAAGAAAATTCGTTCAGCATTTGGCACTCCAAAATCGTGATTCATTCGAAAAATCTTTTTAACCATCTATACTGGTCTTTAAGAGCTACTATCAATTTCTCTTCTGTTTTCTTTACATAAAAAATCCCTAAGCTCATTATCTTTCTAAACTTCTCCTTACCGATAGAATTGATTAGCTCATCTGGATTTATAGCCTTTCTTTGAATTTTCCTAAATATATCTTTTATTAATGCTATATCCTCTATTGATAGGCCAAGACTAATTAAAGCATTAATGATTGTTTTCTCGTCCAAAGAACCATACTTAAGAAATACTCCTAAAATATAGGGCATTCTCAGCGCACTTTCATCTTTAACTTTAAATTTCTCGCGAACTTTTTCAAATTCTTCTTCATTAAAGGGCTCAATTAATACTGTATAATCCTTCCCTAAAAATATATGAGATGCTAGCTTTCTCCTTATGCTAACAATCTCTTTCCTATACATCCAATCGTTAAATCTACACGCAATTATGATTTTGTACCTATCTTTTGTATTAATCAAAAATCTTTCCCATTCGCTTATATTTTTCGCCGACTCTAGAGAGTCTATCAACAAAATGTGTTCTTCTGGAAAATCCCCAATTACTCTAACTTCATACTCTGGGTCGTTTGAAACCTTTAGAGGAATTATCTTATTGTTGGTAAAAGCTAAATCTGACAAAAACCATGATTTACCAACACCAGCATCTCCAACAACAACGAATACTCTCTTTTCATCTTGTTTAATGAACTCATTGAAGATTTTATAATATTCCTCACGCCTTCTAATATATAATTCGCTTGAAAATCCAACAAATCTAGGGTCATAAAAATATCTTACTTTTATATTATCAATCTTTTCCTCAGTTTCGAATTCCACTAATATTGCATCTAGGAGCTTTTCAGATTCTTCAACACTAAATAGAAATTTCTTAATGATGTCTATTAGTTCTGCTTTATCAACTTTTAGTGACTCAAAGAGAAATTTTCTAAATACTAACTCAAATTCAAGCTTCTTCCTCTTTTCTTTTGGTACTAAACTAAGTGCAAGTGAATATATATCGCTTATCTGAGCTCCTCTTTTAATATCGTAGCCCAAGATTGCACTTAAATATTCTCTTGCGATGTATAATTTTCCATTTTTCAAAGCTAAAAAGAACTTCTCTATCGGCTTTTTTAATTCTAATTTCTCTGCCTCATCTTCCAATTCATTTTTCTGCTTTTTAATCAAATCCTTTATCGTTTTCTCAGACAATTCTTTGAAGAATGAAAGAAGACTATCAAACTTTTCCCTAGAAATCCTCTGAGAAACTGTTAGGGATACAAACTTTTTGAACAAGTTAAGAAACTCTTTATCGTCTAATTTCTTAGGGATGATGGGAATATCTAAATTTAAGAATAGATCTAGCAGCCCAGGTTCCATATCTCCGGAGTATAGAAGTACACGAGAGATATTTAGGTTGAAGTATTGATCTAGGTAAAATAGAGAGTTAGCACTTTTTAATATAAAAAGCTGAGAGTCGACATCCTTTACATCTTCACCAAGATAAAAAAGGCATACGTTAAATATTATATTAACTCCGGCTCTTCTGCTTTGGTATATAAAACGATTCTCTCCAGCCTTATCCATTATTTTTGAGAATAACTTCATTAATCGATTATACTCTGTATCATCATCTACTATTATACCTATTTTGAACTCAAGCCGGCCTTTTTGCATCATTATCTACTCGTTTAATATGCCATTTTACAGTTCTTTTAAGGCTTGAAAAGTAATTCCTAATTTTTATGCTTAATAAAGATTAAAAACATTTTAGAATATTTTGAAAGCTTAGTCAATTCTTCTAATTTCCTACAAAATTCTATGTACTTGGAGTTATCGATTAGTTCTTTAGCTTCTGAAAAAATCTTTGCTGCTTTTTTCTCGAATGGAAAGAAGATTAAAAGTTCTGATTTTAGTTCAAGTGCCTGCTCTTGTCTAAGTTCAGGATATTGGGATGACACTAAAAAATGTTGTGATTCTGGGGACTATTGGTGTGCTGGTGATAGTACCTGGTATTGTTCTGACGGAAGAAAAATTACAGATCCAGATTATTCCAAAGGAGCTTGTTCTTGTTTAGGTACTGGTTACTGGAACATAGGAGGAGAGGTAGATGCTACAACCTGCTGTGGAGATGATTCAAACCAATATAGAAGAAGTTGTACTAGAACTGTAAATGAACCAGGAAGTAATGTATGTGAAGTAAGCAACGACGATGAGGCATGTTGTGATAAAATCACAGATTGTGTTTATGAGGATGAATGTTATTCTCCAGGAACCTTTCAAGATGTTGATGGAGACGGATTTAAGGAGTATTGTACCGACACAGGAAAATGGGGCAGAGCTCCCGATGGCACCGAAGGTTGTAATTATGGTATAGAATGTGAGAGTGGAATCTGCTATTACTATAATCATACATGCCTCAGCTTATGCCCACCCCCTACTCTAAGCTATGAAAGTTCTTTAACAAAACTTAATTTAAAGAATATTATAGCTTTGGGAGACTATTACAACTTAAAAGAAAAACCCTTTAACATCTTCATAAGTTTGCCTAAATCTCTTTCTCTCAAACCTTTCAATTTTTTCATAACTTTTTTGAGTTTTTTATAGTGAGATAAAAGCTCTCTTACTTCTTCTTCCTTAGTTCCAGAACCTCTAGCAATTCTTCTTATTCTTGAATCATTAATTATTTCAGGATTTAACCTTTCTTCAGGAGTCATACTTTGAACGATTATCCTATACTTTTTAAATTTTTGCTCTTGCATCTCCACCATTTCTTCTGGCAACTTAAAACCTAAACCAGGAATCATTTGAATAAGTTTTGTTAGTGGGCCCATCTGTCTTATAGCTTCTATTTGCTCAATAAAATCATTTAAAGTGAATTCTGTTTCAACTATTTTTTTAGCTTTCTCTTCCATCCCAACTTCTTTAGCTTTTTCAAGCAAAGTCTCTAACTCGCCTAACCCCAAAATTCTTGAAACAAATCTTTTAGCATCATAAGGTTCTAAATCCTCAATTTTTTCTCCTGTTC